>JAYWHB010000425.1:0-9262 GCA_043777915.1 Deinococcales bacterium | reverse complement strand
TTTCGGGCATCCTCATAATCAAAACGAGTGCCAAGCACGGCAGCAGCTTGGGCAAACAGCAGCGCCGTCCCCGTTAATTGCTCTAAGCGTTTCTCGAGGATTCCAGCAATATTCTCTGGAATTTGGTCGTCAATGCGTGTCCATTCAAAAATACCATCGCGCTCGAGCAGTTGCCTGCGCTCAAGCATGGTGCGTAAACGTTCCTCGAGCAACCACGGATTCCCACCACTGCGCTCAAGCAGCACATCCCGCAGACGCGCCTCGACGGGCGCACCAAGTCGGGCTTCAATCAAGCGCTCCAAGGCTTCTGGCGGCAAGGCACTTAAAGCAACCGTCTGGTCACGGGCAGGTAAATGACGCTCGAACCCATACGCCAAGTCTTCAGGGCGGTAGGTCAGGATTGCCCGAACCTTATTTGCACCACGTAAACCGTGAGCTAAATGCCGTAAATCCTCGGCATTGGCAAAATGCAAATCTTCAAAAATGACAATCCCATTGGTGTCCTCGAGCAATTCACGCAGGGCTTCATAACGGGCAAGACGCTGTAAATCATTATTCCAAGCCCCTGATTTCAGACCGTCTCTGGCGGTTTCTGATAAACCCCAAAATGCCTCGGGTTGCTTTTCGGTTAGCACCTCCACAAAACGCTCAAACCACGCCCCCGGCGCGTCATTCTCGAGCCAATGGACTTGAAGCCATGTGTTTTGAAAATTGCCTGCCAGTTCTTGCAGCAAGCGCGATTTGCCAATACCCGCTTCGCCAAGCAAAGCCACCACACAATGAATCGGTTCAAGCGCTCGGTACAGGTCGGATAACTCCAATGCCCGACCAATCATTGGGGCAGACAGCAGTTGCGGTGGTGGCACAGTCTGTTTGGTTTGTACCCCACGCAAGGTGGCTGCCACTTCGGAAGCACTGATTGGGCGTTCGTTCGGAAATTTAGCCAGTAAGCTCATGGTTAATTGCTCCAAGTCGCTTGGAATATCGGCTCTGAATTCACGCACTGAACGCGGATTGACCTGTAAATGCGACAACAGCACCTCGGCAATGCTATTAGATTCAAACGGCACTCGCCCAGAAAGGGCTTGGTAGAGCATTACCCCAAGCGCATACAAATCGGAGCGCGGATCGAGTTCCAAACCACGGCATTGCTCTGGCGACATATACAAAACCGTGCCAACCATCGCCCCTTCTCGAGTCAGCAGCACACTGTTATCACTGGCTTTGGATAAGCCAAAATCCATCAGTTTGACTTTATTTTGCGTATTCAGCATTACGTTTTCGGGCTTTAAGTCACGGTGCAGCATCCCCACGCTATGCACCACTTCTAAAGCGTCACAAAGCTGAGCAAAAACATCACGCACCGCCTCTATACTCGGACGCGACTCAATCCACTCTTGTAGGGTTTGTCCTTCGACATACTCGAGGCTTAGGTACGGGGAACCAGCGTTTTCACCATAATCCAAGACCTCGATAATATTCGGGTGTTTTAGACTCGAGAGCGCCCGAAATTCGCGTTTCATCCGAGCGCCACCTGCAAAAGCAATGTTGCTGTGTAATTGTTTTAGGGCAACCAGCCGCTTACTCACAGTGTCAAGCGCCAGTAACACCCGAGCCGAAGCCCCGACACCCAATTCGCGCACCACCGAGTAACGTTCCATACGGTTGCTATTATGCCTTATTCTCGTGACCAATTGATTGCGCCTAAAGACCTACGGATTCTATAACTCGAGAATTACCTGTGGTACAAAACGCACTGCATCAGCCGCCACATAAGAAAGTGGAATCCCGTCCCAGTGGCGCAACACCCGAGAAGCATCAATGCCATGCAAATGCCCATACACCACTGCGTCAGGTTGTAACTCCTCGATAAACTTAGTAAAGCCGCTTGGTTCAAACGCCCCGTTGGTTGGCGGGTAATGCAGCATCAACACCAAACGGCTGTAATGCTTACCGCGCAAAGAAATTTTTGCCAGTTCAAGCCGCTCGAGTTCACGTTTATAAATTTTTTCGTCATCCAAGCTAAAATCATCCTGCCCCGGACTTGTCCAGCCCCTCGAGCCAAGAATTGCCACATCACCCACCAGAACCGAATCGTGCTGTAAGGCTTGAATACTCGGTGGCAAGGCTGCCCGTACCTTAGAAATGCTGCCCCACCAATAATCGTGATTACCGCGAATGATAATTTTGTCGCCCGGCAGGGCGGCAATCATTTCTAAGTCTGGTAATGCCTCCTCGAGTCGCATTCCCCAAGAAATATCGCCAGCAATTAACACCGTGTCGTCTGGGCGTACTGTTTCACACCACTTTTCAAAAAAGATTTGTGGATGTCCCAGCCAATTGCCGCCAAAAATACCCATAGATTTACCATGCACAAAAGACAAGTGTGGGTCAGCAATCGCAAGAAGTCGTGGCATAACAAAAGCAGTTTAACTTTATTGGGTAAACGATAGCCAAAAAGTGGGTTATCTGGGTAGGGTGAGGAATGCCTCACCCTACATTGAAAATTCTGATAGCCTCTGACGGGTAACCTGCGCTTCAAGATTGACATAGCGTGAGTCAATATCTAATAACCAATTCGTACTGAAGCATACTGGGAGTATCCAATGACAAAGGATTTATCCCAATTGGCGGGAGTTGCCTCAACATTCTTAGGGAAGATAACAAATCCTGTTTGCGCCCAAACATCGTAACCTGTGTTCTGACTTGTTGGTGGGGGAATTGGTTTTCCGTCACCAATTATTTTCATGGTGTAACTTGAACTAACTTGGTTACTGACTGGATCAAAAGTCGCGTCCATCAGTTGTGGAACTCTAGCCGCATTCATTGTTGGGGTGATTAAATCGGCTTCTGGAGGAAAAGGATAATCTACTGGGTTAGAGCTGTGTTTTACAAATCCGTCAAACGAGCCTACTGCATTCGCATAGGGTAGTCCATTAACATCGTATTTACCATAAACAAACCCTTTGATTATGTAATTATTAAGCAAGGCTGTACGCGTTCGGGGCGCATTTGGATTCCACGCATTTCCTGAATACAAAAGATTTTCACGTATTGCAAACGAACTATAAACAGTAACAACCTCTCCGACTTTAACGACTCGAGCAGGGCTTTGTGTGGTGGTAACATCCCAAGTTGTTGGGCTTGGGGTACAGCCCATGAGTAGTAATAGGCAGACAAATAGAAAGTATTTCATGGGGTCATTATCTCATCTGTGAGGGTTGTTTGTACGATAATACATTGAAAAACGTTGGTGACAGTATCGGAGGCTTGGAGTGCGGCTGTAGCTCCGCAGGGATTTGGCAAATTAGCTGCGCCTGTTGGAAACGAACGCTTCATATATGGATCCCAAAAAGCATAAATACCCTGAGCAAAACCGCCAGTATCTCGCCAACTGTATGCAAGTGTATTGAAAGCGGCTCGTCGTTTTGCCAGTGTGTCAAAATCATTCACACTCGACAAGTGGGGTTGGCAATCTTTAGAAGGTACGGCATAAGCCCAGTTTAACCCACTGAAAATGCCACAAATCATCAACCGAAACTCGAGTTACCTATACAATTCCATTCTTGTAATTTAGTCACACATATGATACCATTTTCTATGCGAGTGGTGATTGACACAAATGTGCTGGTTGCTGCAATGCGTTCAAGAAATGGTGCTTCAAACGCTTTAATCTTCAAAATTGGCTTAGGGGTTTTTGATCTTGTCTTATCTGTACCACTGATGTTTGAGTATGAAGATGTTTTAAGTCGTCCAGAATTTGGTTTTGAACAACCTAAAATCAATGCAGTCTTAAATTTTATCGCAGCTAACAGTCATCATCAAAAAATCCATTATCTTTGGCGACCACATCTCAACGACCCAAAAGATGACATGGTACTCGAGTTAGCCCTGAATGCCAATTGCTCTACCATTATCACATTCAATCAAAAGGACTTTAGAGCAAGTAAACAACTGGGTATCCAGACAACACTCCCCAAAGATTTTTTAAGCCTAATTGGAGGTCAAAGATGAGCGCTATCAGTGTCCGACTGCCTAACTCTATTCATAATAATCTGCGTCGTATTGCCCAAAAAGAAGGAATCAGCATCAATCAACTGATTGCCAGTGCAGTCGCCGAGAAAGTATCTGCTTTAGACACCGAAGATTACCTGAAAGCTCGAGCCGCCAAAAGCAACCGTGCCGATTTTGAAGCCGCCTTGCAAAGCGCACCAGATGTTAAACCCGAACCAGACGATGAATTTTAAACATCGTTGGTTATTTGACCACAAATTTAAGTTCAACCTCGGTAAATTCTGATACCACCGTAGTTGCCCCAATTTGTATGTGAGATGAGTTCTTCCCCAAGATATTGTATGCTACACCATAGCGACAGTTTAACCCTGTCTAAATCATGGTGTTTTGAATGCAGACTTTCTCCCAGTACGCCGCCACCCGTTTGCTCCGCGAGCATCCTGCTCGAGCGCAAGTCTTTGGTGGCATTGCCTTAAAAACAGGAAATATTCAAACCTTCGCGGGCATAGATTTAATCACTGGAATGCCTGTTTTTATTTACACCATGCCCGAAAAACCCAGTGCCATTGCCGAGGTCTACAGTGAACACATTCCAACAATTCTCGAGTTTGGGTTTGAACACGAGCTTGGTTTTTTGGTCACCAGCAGCGCTCCGGGGTACACTCCGATTAAACCGATTTTGACCAAGCAACGTCTCGAGTGGTTGGTGCGTGCCAGTAGCCGCGCCCTTGCCGATGCACACAGTGTGGGTTTGATTCATGGGAATCTCGAGCCAGCCCATTTTTTTGCTTGTGACGATCATCTGCTTTTAGAAGGTTGGGGTTTACCGTGGGGTAAAGCCAATCCAGATTACCAAGCCCCAGAGACCAATATCAGTCTTGCCACCGATGTCTTTGCTTGGGCGCGTTCAATCACCATGTTTGGTAAGGGCAAACCACGTCTCATGCTCGAGGGTGAATTTGGGCGTTTGATTGGGCATTGCCTTAACCCGCGTCCAAGTGAGCGTCCAACTGCCCAAGAATTGGTCTTGGCACTCGAGCAAGTGCTGCCACCGCGCCAACCGACCCATCCAGATATTGCCCTAACAGCTTTGGAATTATCGGCTACTGAATTCTTAGAGACCGAAACCAATACCAGTAATCCGATTAAACGCACCAAACCGCTCGAGATTCCAAATAAACCTGAAGTGGTTGCTCGCCCCAAGTCAACCAAGCCAAGTAAGCCAGAATTGCCAACCGACATGCCCATGATTCTGCCTGTGGTCAGTAATGCCGAACGACAACCAGACCTTGCTTTGTCATCACCAATAGACCTAGCTTCACCCGAAGCTAAACTCGATGCCATCGAAGCAGAATTAGCCTTAAAACCTACTCAACCCGAGTTGATATTAAATACCGAACCCAATGAAATTCCAGATGAACCAGAAATCGTCACTCAAGAAACGCTTGAGCCGCCCCCCGAACCAGAACACCCAATACTTGAGAACCAAACCATCAGTTCACTCGAGAACCAAGTCATCAGTTCACTCGAGAATCAAGTCATCAGTCCACCTGAAATCCTAGAGTTAATTCCTCAACCTGCCCAACTCAGTGAACCAGAACACCTCGCGGCAGACGAACCTGATGTGCAACTCCCAGTTCGTGCCTCGAGCCGTATAACTGATGATTCTGATGCCGACGCGCCACGCCCAGCCATTCGCATTGGCTTTGATGACGAAGACCAAAGTTGGCGCAGTGTGGTCACACCTCATAAACCACGACCTAAATTAGGACGTTTGGTAATGATTGCGGTTCTGATTGGCACACTGATTGTGATTGCTGGAATCCTGCTCAGTCAACCCAGAAGTGCCAATAATCCCAATCCCCAATTCATTGCGGTTCAAGGCGACCGCTCGAGTGGCAGTGTGGTGCAATTTGTGATTCCGGGTAACACCACCATCAAAGGACGTTTAATTATTGTCAGCGCCCCGCAAGAAAGTAAGTTAATGGTTGGTGCATTACTAGCCACCGTACCAGGTCCAGTGGCGTTTCCAGTGGCAGGTGAATACAAGGTTCGTATTGAAATACCCAATTATACTGCCAGCGAAGTGACTGTACGAGTCCCACAAGAAACCCAAGTGACCCTCGAGTTACCACGCTGAAAGGCAAAGGGCAAAAGGCAAAAGTAAAAACCCTTTATCTCTTCGCCTTCTCAAAACCAATTGCGAATGGCTGGTATCAAGGCAAGGCAAGTCAGTAAACCAACCAGAAAAATCCCTTGGGCGAGCATGGTGGGTACAGTGCTTTTGGCTCGAACTGCGACAAAAACCAGAATTCCACCATGCAGCAATAAAAGCGGCATTGGGGCAACAAAACACAGGGCAAAAAGAGTCACCGCAATACTCGAGCCAATGACCGTGCCGTAACGTTTCTCGAGTGGAAATAAAGCAAATGCCCGAAAGAAAACTTCTGAGAGCGGTACAATCAAAACCAACAAAATCAGCGAGACACGCCAATTTAAGACATCGGTAAAAAAGCCAGAACCACCAAGTTGCCGAATCCCAAATTGATAGCCCACCGCTAGTCCAACCAGCAATAAACCAGCCGCAATCCCTTCTGACATGCTTTCGGGGCTGGCTTTGCCAAACAGCACTTGATTAATTTTCCAGTCATTGGTTTTGGCGGTTTGGAAACTTAAGAGCAACATCGTCAGGGTCATGACCATTAAGAATGTGTCGGTAGCAACCCCAGATTGATAGGGCGTAAGAATCGCAAAGAAATTACCAAACATCAGGTTGCCCACAAAAAGCGCCGCAATCCCGCCTGCGAAGACACTGATGATTAACCAAGCATAGGCTGTGCCAACCGACCAAGGACGCGGACCATCTAGGATTTCGATAGTGGACAACGGCTCAATTCGGGATTCACCAATCAGATGCAGCACCAAAAGCAGCACAATACCCATCAGCCACGGTAAAGTACGCGAAATAAATAAACCAAACCAATTGCCCCCAGAATCCATTTGATTCATGACTTGTTGACCATCGGCAAAGCGTCCCTGACCAAAATAGGCGTATGCCAATGCGCCAAGGGCTTTTTGATAAGTTGAGCGTTCTTGGGCATTAAAGGCTTTGGGTTTAGAAGCCACCGACTCGAGGGTGCGAATCGCATTTTTTAAGTCACCTGTAATCCACTGCACACGTCCTAAATCGGCGAGTAGTGGCACAGGTTTAATTGGGGCTTCAGTCAAGACCGCTAAAGCCCGACGTGGTTCGTTTTTAAGGTACAAATCGGCGAGTTCTCGGCGCGAAAGCACATCACTAGGAATCAGTTGCACGGCTTGCTTAAAGGTAGCTAAGGCTTCATCAAAACGCGATAGGCGCTTTTGGGCTAAACCCAGCACCTTATAGGCTCGCAGTTTGACATCGGCAGGGGCAATGTTGACTCGAGATGCTGAGGCAATCGTGGCTTCCCAATTATTTTGCCGATAGGCAATTTCAGCTTCGATGGCATCATCCTCGGCGATAGTCCCTTTGATTCGAGCATTAGCAAGACTGCTGCTGCTTTCTGGGTATTTACCGAGTTCTAAAAGCACCCGAGCAAACAAACGGTGATAGGCGGCGGTTTCTGGGTCGTACTGCACCGCGCTTCGGCATTGGCTTTCGGCAGTGATGGGGTCGCTAAGCCGCAAAAAGAACTTTTGGCAATCGGCAAAATTACGTTGTGCCACACGTTGCGTGTTAATTAGTTGGGCGCTTGCGCTGCTGGCAACAACCAAAGCAATCAATGTTAAAAATCGAACAAACCACTTCATTGCTTAGCATTCTACACACGAATCACCATAAGGTGTTACCGTGAGCTATGAAAGCCTTGGCTCTTGCTTTATCTGGCGGTGGTATTCGCGGCTGCGCTCATCTTGGGGTGCTTTTAGCCCTCGAGCAAGCTCAAATTCCGGTGGTGGCAATCGCTGGAACATCAAGCGGTGCAATTGCGGCAATGCTTTTTACTCGAGCCGCACCAGAAGCACGAAATCAAACTTTTCAAAAACTCGAGCAGATTGGGCGTTTGGGCTACGCTGAACTCGAGTATTTATTTCATCCGCCTAAAAATCCAAATCCACTCGATGCTTTTAGTAAAACCGTGGCGGGCTGGGAAAAAGTGATTCGAGGCGGGGTTTTTGGGGCTGGTTTGGTCAGTGCCGAACCGCTTCGTTCTAGTTTAATTGCCTTGATTGGTGGGGCGCGGTTTGAAGATTCGCCGATTCTAATGGCTTTTTTAGCGGTGGACATCATGACTGGCGAACGGGTGATTCTGCGTCAGGGTTCGATGCTCGAAGCTGCCCTTGCCTCGAGTGCCATTCCGGGGGTCTTTGCCCCAGTGCAAATTGCTGGGCGTTTTTTAGTGGATGGTCATGTCCTCGAGAATGTCCCGGTTAGTGTGGCTCGAGAAATTGCCCCTGAAGCTGTGGTTTTAGCGGTGGATGTTGGCGACGAAAGTACACCTGTTCTTGCTCCTAAAACTGCCTTGGATGTGATTTTACGAAGCGCTCATATCTCGAGGGATGCCTTGCGCCGCACCAGCTTAAGTAAGGCAGATTTGATTTTACCGCTCGGTGATTTACCCGGAGGCGCATTTGAATACGGACAATCCCAAGCCCTTTTTGAAGCGGGTTTTGCTCGCACCAATGCCATGCTGCCAGAAATCACCAAACTGCTGACTGCTTAATTCTATTTGACAATGGCTTAAGCAGGCTGGTAACTCGAGAAGTGTATGCCAATCGTAAGCTGACGATGCCAGTATTTGTAAGCAACAACCATGATTCACACAGGGTTTTTGACTATTGTATTGGGTATGAAAAGGTTTTTGCTGGTTTGTGGCGTTGCATTGACGGGCTTGGTTTTGGCGCAACAAACCATGCCATTTAAGACCATTACCGTACTGCGTGGTCTCGAGAATCCGTGGGGTATGGCATGGCTGCCAAATGGCGATATGCTCGTTACCGAGCGCCCGGGGCGTTTGCGTTTGGTCAAAAACGATAAACTCGAGCCAAATGCAGTTCGTGGTTTACCAAGTGTTTTAGCCGTTGGGCAGGGCGGCTTAATGGATGTAGCAGTCCATCCAAAATTTGCCCAGAATCGTCTGATTTACTGGTCGTATTCGCATGGCACAAGTAATGCCAACCGAACTCGGGTGGCACGGGGAGTGTTTGACGGCTCGAGCGTGACAGATGTAAAAATAGTTTTTGAAGTCACACAAAATAAAGCTGGTGG
>JAYWHB010000424.1:0-3332 GCA_043777915.1 Deinococcales bacterium | reverse complement strand
GCAATCGCGGCATCTTCGGTAGCCCGACCATCAGTTGGATAAACATGCCACGTTAAAACATCTATTTGATCGCCACATAAACGCACAAAATCGGCAAGAAAGGCAGCATCTCCTGTGGTACTAGGTCCCGCAAACTTAGCGGTTGGCTGAACCTCGAGAATCGCGGCTCGGTGCGCCTTAAAGGTTTGACAGTATTTCTCGCTCGTCCAACTTTTATCGCCTCTGGTCACAGCATATAAATTGGGTTCGTTGCCAACACTCCAATAATCCACTTTTATCTTGTTCTCGAGTGCCAGCCGCGCAGCCGTTGCCGCATCCTCAGCACGGTTTTTACCGTCACCTCGAGCGCCCTGAAAAGCTCTGGTTTGGATAATCACTTTTGGGGCAATTCTGTTCTGCTCGAGCAGTTTCAGGTTAATTGCAAAAATTCGCATACTCGAGGCGTTCAAGTCTTGGTCATCGCCGACATTACCAGCCGGAAAACGCACTAGACGCGGTTGTAACTCGAGCAGTGCCTTTTTATTTTCGACAATATTCATCATATTGCCAAGGTTAAAGCCAGAGACTGCCTCTGGTTGAATTGCCGAGCCAAGCACGCCTAACTCGAGCTTGGTGCTTTGGCTGGTTAGTGTCTTAGCCGTACCAATTGAAAAAGAAGATAGCGCAAGACATCCAAAAAACAACAAACTCCCAAATCGTTTCATGCCTAAGCGCTCCATCGTGACTGCTCGAGCCACTGCCAATTTTTAACTCTTGACCGAACCTGCGGTCAAACCAGAAATCAGTTGTCTCGAGGTCAAAATAAAAATAATCAAAAGTGGCAAAACCGTGATTGCTGTCCCCATCATCAGACCGCCGTAATCCACGTTGGTGGCAGTTGTACCACCTGAAATGGCACGAATCAGGGTTTGTAAAGTGCGGGTTTCGGCACTTCTAAAAATCAGACTTTGCAGCACAAATTCATTCCAAACGCCAATAAAAGTAATTAAGCCCAGTGTGCCAAGCGCAGGTCGTATCAAAGGTAAAATAATTCGCCAGAACATCCCAAATTCTGTACAGCCGTCCACCCTTGCCGCGTCCATCAGTTCTCGAGGAATCGCACTTTGAATGTATTGACGGGTTAAAAAAATTCCAAACGCACTTGCCATGCCCGGAAACCACAGGGCTTTAGGCTGGTTAATCCAACCAATTAAATTCATCACTAGATAAAAAGGAATCAGGTTCAAAGCGGCTGGAATCGCTTGGGTTGCCACAACCACAGCAAACAAAGCATTTTTACCCTTAAAGTCGTACATCGCAAAACCATACCCAGCCAAAGAACAAAAAAAGAGGGTCGTGACTGTGGCAATGCTGGCTAAGTAAAAACTGTTCCAAAAGACCCGCCAGAATGTCCCAGCGGTCATGGTCATCAGGGCATTGTAATTGCTGGCAATTTGTTCAAAACTGCCAAAAGTCAGTGGCGGTGGGAACGAAAAAATGGTTTCGCGGCTTTGGGTGGCAAAAACCAGCATAAAGTAAAGCGGCAGAATCATCAACAAACCACCAAACAAAATCAGTCCGTAAATAAGTGCATTTCCAAAAGTCAGTTTTTGCATATCAGTCATTCCTTAATTTGGCAAAGATTTGATTATTGATGATGGTCAAAACAATAATGACCGCAAATAAAACCCATGTCTGGGTGGCTGCATCACCAAACAACAAGTTATTAAAAGCGTTATCCCAAAGGTACATCACCGATGTACGCCCCGCGTTTCCAGTCCCACCAGCCGCATTGACCAATAAGAATGGTTCGGCAAATAACTGCATATTGCCAATGATTGTAAATGTGATGGCTGTAAACATGGTTGGGCGCAGCAAAGGCAAAGTGATATAGCGAAAACGCTCAAAGCGTGTTGCCCCATCTACTTCGGCGGCTTCGTATAAATCCTGAGAAATGGCTTGTAGACCAGCCAAGTACAAGACGGTATTCCAACCTGTGTAACGCCAAACCACCAGAATCGAAATCGAAATCGGAATCATATGCCTGTCGCCCAACCAGCGCACAGGTTCATCGGTCACAAGGCTATTCAATACAGGAATCTTATTAAAAACCTCGAGCAGCAACCAGTTTAAGACCCCACTACGTTCCGAATATAACGTACCGAAGACAGCCGCAATTGCCGCCACTGAAGTCACAAAAGGGGCAAAATAAACGGCTGTTACAAAACCCTGCATTTTTTTCATGCCGGTGTGAATCATAAAGGCAAGCGGAATCGCAATTAAGTGCTGAGGCAAACCAGAAAGAACGGCAATGTAGGCAGTTTGTTTCACTGAATTCCAAAAAGCAGTATCTTGGGTAAATAAAAAAATATAATTTTCTAAACCCACAAATTTCATGCCACCCAAGCCAGAAATTGCATCCCAACTGGTTAAGGAAACATAGACTGAAAAAATCATTGGGAACAATCCAAAAATAAGAAAAAGAATAAAAAATGGGCTAATAAACACATAGGGCGCTAAGATACGCTGCCAGCGCGTATAGAAACGCTCAAAATTGAATTCTGATTTTTTTTCAACCACCATGCTTTTCACGTTTAAGTCCTTTGAAGAGCAGGCTCGAGCGGGTGGCTCGAGCCTCACATTTACTACAACTCGGAGGAGGTGTGCTAAAGAGTTTCTCCCCTCTTTAGCACGTCATGATTTAAATTTTAACGGCGGGCGCGTTTTTCGATTTCGGCACGGGCTTCGGTCAAAGCAGCACGGATGTCTTTGCCCTCGTCGAGAACCGCAGTCAATTGAGTTGTGACAATGGTTTCGGCAACACTGTCGTACTTATTGACATCAAGTGGTTTGATTTTTTGAGCTGCATTCTTCCAGAGTTGACGGGCTTTTTGACCACCAAGGAATGGCACTGGTTCGTTAAAGCTGGCATCTGACCAAGCAGCTTTCAGGCTTGGGAACGCGCCGTTGCCTTTGAAAGCAGCAATTTGTTGTTTGCGATCCATTGCCAAAAATTTGATGATGTCCCAAGCCTCTTTTTTGTTCTTGCTGGCGGTTGGAATGGTGTAGAAGCTACCGCCCCAAGGAGCAAATGCGCCATCTGGCAAGTCTTGAACCCGCCACAATCCTTTGGTTTCTGGTGCCATCCAGTTCTGGAAGTGACCTTGTAACCAAGCACCGCTAAATTGGGTAGCCACAGTCCCGCCCTTGAAGCCTTCGTACCATTCGTTGCTCCACTCACCAATTTTGGCATCGAGTTTAGCATCGCGGATTTGCTTAGCGATGGTAAAGGCTTTGACCCAACGGGCGCTGTCTGGTCCGACAATGACTTTGTTATCCTTAGAAAAGTAAAT
>JAYWHB010000423.1:0-9287 GCA_043777915.1 Deinococcales bacterium | reverse complement strand
ACCCATACATCCTGATTTACGAAAAGAAAATCAGCGCCCTCAAGGACTTATTGCCAGTTCTCGAGCCAGTTGCCCAAAGCGGTAAGCCGCTTTTGATTATTGCCGAAGACGTAGACGGCGAAGCCTTGGCAACTTTGGTGGTTAATAAGCTGCGTGGCACACTGAAAGTCGCGGCTGTTAAAGCCCCCGGCTTTGGCGACCGCCGCAAAGAAATGCTCAAAGACATTGCTGCCCTGACCGGCGGTCAAGTAATTGCCGAAGAACTCGGCTTTAAGCTCGAGAATGCCAATGTTGGAATGCTCGGACGCGCCAAGCTCATCCGCATCAACAAAGACGAAACCACTGTTATCGAAGGTCTTGGCAAAAAAGAAGACATTGATGCTCGTGTCTCTGCCATCAAGCGCGAACTCGAGGGTACAGATTCGGATTACAGCAAAGAAAAACTCAATGAACGCCTTGCTAAATTGGCTGGCGGCGTTGCTGTGATTCGCGTTGGTGCTGCGACCGAAACCGAACTCAAAGAGAAAAAGCACCGTTACGAAGATGCACTTTCAACTGCTCGTGCAGCCGTTGAAGAAGGCATGGTCCCCGGTGGTGGCGTGACACTCTTGCGGGTTATCCCAGCCGTCAAAGCCGTTTTTGAGAAATTAACTGGCGACGAAGCAACTGGCGCAAAAATCGTCATGCGTGCCTTGGAAGAACCAGCCCGTCAAATTGCAATCAACGCCGGTTACGAAGGCAGCGTTGTGGTTAATGCCATCCTCAGTGGTGGAACAGGCGGCTATGGTTTTAACGCCGCAACTGGCGAATACGGCGACCTGATGGGCTTTGGGATTGTAGACCCAGCCAAAGTAACCCGTACTGCCCTGCAAAACGCCGCCAGCATTGGTAGCTTAATCCTCACCACTGAGGCAATCATTGCTGATCGCCCAGAACGCAAAGAAGCACACAGCCACGCACCAGCCGGCGGACCCGGCGGTATGGGCGGAGACATGGACTTCTAAGCAACCCCGCGTAGAGCAAACCCCCTCGAGACTCGAGGGGGTTTTTTATAAATACGTCTCGAGAATTCGCTTAAAAACTCCTAAAATCTCGGGTAATTCATCCAGCAAATAGCGTTTAGTATCGAGTTTAAGTTTATTGTCCTCGAGTAACAAAAATTGCCAGACTTCACCCGTGGTCACACAACCATACAATTGTTCAAAATTACTGTCATGTTTTTGATTAAATTGTCTTGAAGCAATAAGTTGAGCCGCACATTGACCCAAACCAAGTTCTACATCCTGTTTCTTAGCTTCGACTACACTGACTATTGGCGCTCGTAGGACAAAAATATATGGCGTTTTTGCAAAAATAAAGTCGCACTCTCCAACCAATCCAGCGCTGGCATCAGCCTCGAGACGCTGACCCGAGTAAATTGAAAAAATTTCCCCTGTGGCTTCCCTTGCTTCAATCAGAATCGGGGCAATAATGAACTCTGAACGAGATTTTTCTGAAGTAAAAGCCATTGATGCACTTCGTCGTAATGTTTCGACAAGCCAAGCTGAGGGTTGTAAAGGCTCGAGTGCAGCAAACAACTGTGTGCGTTCTGGAATCAAGCCAAATTTGTCAAGAACTGCATCTAAAGTAAAATCCGTGAAAGCCATACAACCAGTGTACGCCCTTGGGGTGAGGACTGAGTTTTCAAGAATTTTTATCCCTCGAGAACGTTCTCGAGGGATTTTTGTTTTACTTGCTTGGTTTTTTACTTAAACCCGACATCTGCGAGAACAATGGGTCTTTTAAGAGCGATGGCAGGGTCGAAATGACTCGAGAAGGTATCGCATCCATGGTGGCTAAAACCCGATGCGGTGCGCCTTTGCCTAGCGCCGTTCTAATGATGACTTCAGCCACTTTTTCGGGCGGTGTACCGCCAACCGTTCCCCACATCGAGGATTTAATGAAGCCCTCGAGATACGGTTTCCAATCTGGGTTTTGTTCCATGGTGGCTTCTAAACCCTTTTGGGCTGTAGCCGCAAAGGGGGTTTTCATTGCCCCCGGTTCAATGATAATCACATCCACGCCCCAAGGTTTTAACTCGAGCCGCAGACTGTCCGAAAGGGCTTCTAAAGCAAATTTAGAAGCGCTATATGCCCCCATAAACGGTGTCACCACAAAACCATTGGTACTCGAGATATTGATAATTCTGCCAAATCCGCATTTTCGCATCGCGGGTGCAAGCGCCCGAGCAAGGCGAAGTGGTCCAAAGGCATTAACTTCAAATTGCAGCGTCACTTCACTAAAGTCTTGTGCCTCGAGTGCGCCCGGTTTGGCAATTCCAGCCACGTTAATCAGTAAATCTATCTCATGACCTGCACCTTTAATCGTCTCGAGGGCTGAGGCAATACTGGTGTCACTTGTGACATTCATGGCGACTTTATGGATTGTGTCTGGCAATTCGCTCATCGTCTCGAGCGTCATATCAGTTGCCCAAACGGTTAAGCCTTTGGCTTGCAACCCCAAAGCAATAGCCTGTCCGAGTCCACTGCCAGCCCCAGTCACAAGGGCAGTGCTTGGCGTTTTGACATAGCCTTTAGAACGCAGCCATGTTTCGGTTTCTTTCATTCCAGCTTCTAAGCTGATTTGGGGGTTGAAACCCAAGACGTTGGCAGCTTTTTCACCCGAAAAAAAGGCTCGACTGGTCATCACACCAACCATTTCTGCCATGATTTGCGGGCGCTTGCCCATTAACCGATTGGCTTTTTCACCAATACTTGCCCCAAAAGTCGCAATTCCAGCCGGTAAACGACGCAAAGGGGTGTTTGCCATCCGTGCGTAATGCCCTAGAAAAGCATTCCAAGTGGCAGACTCTCCAGAGATAATAAAATCGTTGTTGGCGGCTTCGGGGTGAAAAGCCGCGATTTCAAAAGCCCTTGCCACGTCGTCCACATGGACTGGGTTTAGTAAATCCTCGCCGTTGCCAATAATCATCGGTGTGCCGCTACGAATCATTTCAAAGGGAATAATTGTCCAGGAAGGTGCGCTAGGACCGTAAATCATAGCTGGGCGCAAGATGGTCAGTTCTAAGTTTGTGCCTTCGGCGGCGGCTCGAGCCGCAGTTTCGGAGTCGGCTTTGGTATCCGAATACAAGTCTCCGACCTTTGAAATTGGTGAGCGTTCGTCTACCGTACCACCACGTACAGGACCGTAAACTGCCACGCTACTGGCAAGCACAAAACGTTTTGCGCCAGCTTTCGCCGCTAAACGCACCGCCGTTTCGACGGACTTAACATTGATTGAAACCGCCAAATCTTCGTTAAATGGCTTACCCATCCAAGCGGCTAGATGACAGACAATTTCTGCCCCTTCGAGCAGCGTCTCGAGATTGACTTCGCTACGGACATCCCCAATGATTGCCTCGAGATTCGGCGCAGCCAAATTGAGGGCTTGTTGCTCGGTGCGAACCAAGACACGCACCTGATGCCCAGAGGCTAAAAAACGCTTTGTAAGGGCTTGTCCAACTGAACCAGCCGCTCCAGTAATTGCAATAATTGACATGAATGTTTCTCCTCACAGACTCCACCCAAAAGTGTTGTCTGTTTCGTAACAAGACAGCCTAGCAAAGCTAACTGATAAATCAATGAACTTAACCTTTAGGCTTGGCTGTATAAATCTCGAGGGCAGCCTTAGCAACTGGCTCGAGGTCGTACTGGGCGGCATCGGCATAGGTGGCTGGGCGCATGGCTCGCAATTTTGCGGGGTCACGAAAGTATGGCTCTAAAGTGTTGGCAGCTTTTTGAATATCCAGGTCAAAAAGAACTCCATTGACCCCATCTTCTACTAAGTCAACTGCCCCCGAAAGCGCTGCTTTGGCAACCAAAGCGGGTGTACCAAGGGCTTTACTTTCGATGAGTACCATTGGCTGCAATTCAAATAAACTGGTTAATAAGAACGCATCGCTGGCGGCAATCAGTGCCGCCACCTCAGAACGCCCTTTGGGTCCTTGTAAATGAATTAAATCCTCGAGTTGAAGGGCTTTGATGCGCTCTTGAACATCTGTAAATAGCACACCACCACCCACAAGCTCGAGTTGAACCTCAAGTCCTCGTTGGCGCAATTCTGCCCAGAGTTCTGGAATCATCATTGGATTTTTATAGGGTGAGAAGTTAATCACGCTACAAATTTGTAGTTTTTTATCTGGTAAAGGCTTTTCGGCACTCGAGATTGCCCGCCATGCAGTTAAATCTAGGGCGTTAGATAAATAGCTTGGTTTTTGATGCAGTAAAAGGCTTTGGTGCGCGTGATTAACCACAAATCTGGCGGGTGTAAGACTGATATCAACCGCGTTATAAGTTGTTCTAAACCACCAACGGGCAATACCACGCAATACACGCCCAATAATGGTCTTGTCGGGGAGTTGTTCAACGATTTCGTGCATGGCTAAAACAGTGGTTGCTTTGGCTTTTTTTGCTAAGCGATACGCCCAAATGCCAAGATAAGTTGGTCGCATAATATGCACCACATCCGGATTCCAGTGTTCGGGCATGGCAGTTTTGGCTGGAGGCAATGCCAACATCACAAAACCAAGTTTACCAACATCAAATCGCTTGGCGTTGACCGAAACTTGCCGCACTCCCGCAAGGGCAACCGAATTGGCATCGGGCCAAACCAAAACCACATCCTGCCCAGCTTGCGCCAAAGCCACAGCTAAATTTGCGGTAGATGTTCCAATCCCACCTGCCTTGAAGCCTTCATCAGAAACGATTAATATTTTTTTACTTGAATTTTTCATGCTCACCTTTTTAGAATCTCGAGAAACCGTTTTAGTGTAAACTACTTTGTGTCAAAACTCGAGTCAATCACGAGGCAGTTATGAAAAATGCAGCTCAAGCCATTTTAATGACGGTGATTTTATCGGCATTGGGTGTTTTCGCCCTGCTTGGTTTGGGTAAAGAATTTAATTTGGCGGCGTTCTCGAGCCTTGTACAAATTTATCCGCTTTGGGCAATCGTTTTTGTGGTCGTGGTGGTTTCATGGTGGCTCAGCGCTGGCTGGCGAATTCAACTTTTAAGCAACAGCCCCAATGTGAGCTTATGGCGTGCCACCCGAGCTTTTTTGTTGTATTTATTTGGTGCTTCGGTCACGCCCAATGCAAGTGGGGCAAATGTGGCAATGGCGTGGTATCTAGCCCAATACACCAACGCCAAACGTGGTACCGCCGTCGCGGTTTTTACTTTGGCATTGGATTTAACACTGTATGCTTACGCCTTGCCCTTGGCATTTATCTATTTGCAATGGCAAGGAATTGACTTAAAGCTACCTGTGGTTGGTTCGCTGCTTGGTATTTTTGTAGGTCTGGGCATGGTTGGTGCAATTGCCTTGGCGTATGGTTTGGCTTTTCAGGCTCACCGTCTCGAGCAGTTGCTTGGTTTTATTTTTCAGATTAAATTTTTACAGCGTTTTCAAAATGGCGTAATACAGTTTGTGCGTGAAACAGCCGAAGCCATGCAGCAAATGCGAACCATGCCTTTTTTAACACAACTCAAACTGCACTTTGCCACAGCTTTAAGTTTTTTTTTACATTTGATTGCCGCAAATTTGGTCTTGGCGGCACTTGGTTTAACGGTGCATCATGGTGGTTTAATTGCGGCTCAGGTGATTCTGGTATTTTTTGGTTTTTTTATTCCTACACCCGGCGGTGCAGGTTATTACGAAGTGGTACTTGGCACAACGGGGGCTGCGCTTGGTGTTGCTCCACAAGCCATTGTTCCTTTTGTGCTAATTTGGCGAATTTTATCGTATTACTTGTATGTACTGATTGGTCCTTTTATTGGTGGTCAAGTGATTCTGGCAAAGGCTCAGAAGGTAACTTAAATTGTACCTGTCCGCGCCCAGATAATTGAAAAGGGGTCTCTAAGTAACGCCGTTCTCGAGCAATCACTTCCATAATTTTCCAAACCCCATGAAATTCTTTGCGCGGGTCATAATCCATGGCAATCCAGCACAATCCCTGCGCCCCAAAGCGCGAAATCTCGAAAATAATCGGATGAAAATGTTTTCGTATCAAATACAGCGCCCCACGTTGCGCCTCGAGTTGAAAATTAGGGTGCTTTGGGGTTGAACCACCCTCGAGATGCACCACCCGTTCTGGACGAAGCTCCATTTTGAACCCTGCTTTTCTGGCACGCCAACACCAGTCGAATTCTTCATTGTAAAAAAAGAAATTTTCATCGAACCCACCAACTTTTTCTAAGACATCACGGCGGGTCATTAAACATGCCCCAGACAGTACGGGTGCATAGACTGCTTGCTTCATACTTGTCCAGTGCGGCGGATAGAGCGGACCAAAAACCATTTGGCGGGTCAGGTCGCCGTTGAGTAAATAGGGTTGGACTCCACCTATTTGCGGGTTCTCGAGTAAACGCAGCACCATCGCTTCTAAGGCTTCTGCGGTGAGGAACACATCTGAGTTGAGTGTCACCAAAAATTTTCCACGGGCAATTTCAAAGCCTCGGTTCGTGGCATGCGCCCAGCCATAATTTGGTACAGCCAGTAATTTTGCCCACCCATACTGGTCGCGTACCAATTCAAAACTTCCATCGGTACTGCCGCCATCTACCACAATCACTTCGGCTCGAGAAGCAATTTCCCCTAAGATGGTCATGCACTTTTCTAAAACACCAATTCCGTTATAAGAAGGGATAATGATGCTCAACTGCTCGAGCGGTGCTTGCTGGCTGGCTTTTTTTAAGGGCTGACGAGTAAGAGGTGCGTTCATAACGATAACAAAAAGTATCGTTGGATATACTATAAAAGTCAAGTTACATGATATACACAATAGTCATTCATTTGATATACACAATAGTCATTCATTTGATATACACAATAGCCATTCATTTGATATACACAATAGCCATTCACTTAATATAGACCCCAACCCCAAACGCAATTTTTCGTTTTGGATGAATCAGCACTTTGCCTTTCCATGCCATGCCAACGCTCGAGCCGCCATCTAGGGCAATCGCATCTCTTGAACCAAGTTTGTGCATGATTTTACCTAGTTCGCGTAACGAAAGGCGTTCTCTTGTGCTGACCAGCACAATTTTCTTATCGCCTATAATGCCAATCGCACTTCTGGCGGCTTTTGACCAAATGGCACTGTCGCCATAGCCTTCAGCTTTTGGGACGGGGTTAATCTGATAGGCTCGAACCAAAATCGGTCCAGTGCCAATCAAGGTTTTGAAACCGCGTGGAATAACTTGGCTGTCTTTTGTCCAAAGTAGGGCAGTATTGGCTTTGGTAATCGCCAGCCCAGAACGTAAACGCCCTTGGTTTAACCATTTGCCATCCACCACCAAGTCACCTACAGGGCTAAAGGTTTGCGGATGAAAATACCCACCGTTGAGCATCGCAACCGCACTTGAGCCAGCCACCAAGGTATCAAAGTGTGCGCCTTTTTTGAACAGGTTAGCCGGTAACACCGCACTAACTTGCACCATCGGATGCTGAAGATTGACATGAATAAGTTTGACCGACACACCCAAGACTTTTTTTGACTCGAGTCGGACGCTGTTGCTGCTGGGCAGAGGTTTAATCGGTTCGATTACCCCAAAATCGGGGTTGGAGGTGAGCGGAATTGGTAGCCACTGACTTGGCTCGAGAATCTGAGAAAATGACCCTGATGTAAAGCAAAACAGTACCGATAACAGCATTGGGTTTCGTCTCATGGGTTTACTTTACTGTACAAATGTCAGAACTGTACATTCTGCTCATCTGGCTAAGTGCTTTTCAAAATCTAACACCGCATCGGGTTCAAAGTTGCTTTCAAAAAAACGGCGCAGTAAGGCAAAAACCTCGGCAGAATTATCTGAACTTATTCGGCTGCGCTGATTATCTAGGGCTTGGTTCGCGCCTCGTCCAAGTTGGTTGGTTAATACCAAGAGCGCTGCCGCCCAAACACGGTCAAGTTCGGCTTGGGCAGTTGCCCGTACTTGTTCGGCTAAGGCTTCAAATAAATCTTTGGGCGCTCGAGCCGGTGCATGAACCAAATGCAGTTTGCCTTCACGAAATTCATCAGGCAAGGGCGGCGGGAACAAATTCTGACCACGTTGATACAACCACGCCTGTCCGATTTTGCCATTCTCGAGAATTAAAGTACCGCTAAAGCGTTCCTCCTCGAGATTGCGGATTAGATTCTGGCTGCTGACAATTCTGGCATCTGCCCCAGCCACGCGCACCGTCCCAAGGGTAAAAGCAAGTACGGCTGGAATGGCATCGGTTGGGAGTTTATAGAGTGCCACGCCACCTTCGGCTATTTTTTCCAGCAAGTGCAAATAGGCATCTATGCCGACTTCGCAACCCAAGGGTGCATATGTCCAAGCCTCGAGTAAGCGCCCCTTAAAAAAAATCAGGATGCCACGCAATTCATGTCCTTTTTTGGCATGGGCAAAACCGGTAAATTCTGATTCACGTAAACGCAGCACAAATTCGTTGGTTAACAGTTTGCCCGGAACCCATTCGGAAAGCGGGTCGGTCTGAGGCAAAAATTCAAACAAATAGCCAAGCAAGGCAGCCGACAAAGAGTCCAACACGCCACGCGGATTTGTGTTCAAAAGACCCTCGAGAATCGAATCATAAAATTAAAGAAAAGTCTAACATGACAATCTAATTTTCGAGGCGCTCTCGAAATTGCTGCAAGAACACCGTGCCATACGTCTCCTCGAGCCAAATTTCAATCGTTTCTTGTAAACGGCTTGGGTTGTTTTGGGCTAACCAAGCATAATTGGCTTCTAAAAGCGGTTTGGCATTGATGCCAAGATGATCAATCAGTTGGGTCTCGAGGGTCGCCCTTAACAAATGCACTCGAGCCAAAGTTTCGTTTTCGGCTTCTATAACCGCAAACTGCACCACATCCTCGGGTTTCTCGAGTGGATTGTGCAAAATATGCAGCCTACCTTCACGGAACGAATCTGGAAGCGGCAAGTTTTGCAAGGCAACGCCTTTGGAAAAATGCCATGCTTGGGCAACCACACCATTCTCGAGCAGTACCGCCCCAGAAAACTGGGCGGCGCTTAATTTCTCGAGCAGCGACACACTTTGAATATCGGTAGCGTTATAGGTTTCTATTGCTTCAGACAGGGTTAAACCAGAAATACTCGGTAGTAGGTCAACAGGCAACACAAAAAAACGCACTGAGGCAAATTCAAGCATCGGGAGTAGATTGCGGTATGCCTCGGCACGGTTTTCTAAGCCACCCAATGCCCTGCGCCATGCCTCGAGCGCCTGCCCTTTGTAAAAAAGAATCCCAC
>JAYWHB010000422.1:0-3337 GCA_043777915.1 Deinococcales bacterium | reverse complement strand
CATCTGCTAGGGTTTCGACCACCAAATCCGAATCCTTAATTCGGCTTTTTAAGCGCTCCAATAGCTCTTCAAGTGTCAGAATACCATCCCACGGGTCAGGACTCTCGAGTTCATTCGGCGGACGTGGTGTGCTTGCGCCACGCACTCGCAAACGGTACTTGCCCTCTATAGCTGGGGCTTTATAAGTAATGCGTTTAACACTAACGGCACTGCGGTAGGCTTGCAAACGCACATTGATAATAGCGAGTTCTTCGGGTTTAACGATTCTTTTTTCTGGCTCGAGTTTAATTACCCGTAAACTCGAGTAAGCGCTGAGTTCGATGTCTAAACTAATTTTTTTAATACGGCTATCCCGATACGGATTTTCCGACACTAGCGCGGTCATTAGCGCGGCTCGCACGGCGGCGGCTCTTGCCACATCGTCGCCAGTCACCACTTCACGCAAGGTCACAGCCGCACGGTCAGCAAATTCAAGGGTAATCCCTAGCCGTGCCAAACCCGGACTCGAGCCTTCTAGCAGTTGTTCAATCCCACTCGAGACACTTGCCACAACCATATTGGCAAATAAATCTTCGACGGGGGCAAGCCCAATACTTAGGTTTTTGCTACTCGAGCCGCGTTTTAAGGTAATCTCGAGTGGCACAGCATTACTCGCGCCCAGTGTTCCCGCAATGGCGGCTGGATGGTCGGTGTTAAACACCCCAATGGGCTGCCCCGTAGCCGCCCCAATTTTATAAGGCACAACCGAAGATGGAATAATGGCACTGATATAAGCTGGCATGGCAATAAAACGCGCTCGAGCATCGGCAAAAACTGGATGCCCAAAGGCGAGAATCTGATTTTTTTCTATGGTTGTTACCGTGCCAATTGCCCCAAGGCTAATATCTCCTGTGGCAAGTTGTGCTGCGATAGCTGCGCCCGGCTCGAGCTTATACGGACGAGGCAGTGTAGAAGCCACCGCCGAACCCTGTTGTAACTCGAGTGCATAACCCTTTGCCCTGAGTCCCTCGAGCAGTAAGCCTTGGGCTTTGGGGGTTAGTCCAAAACTCGAGAACGGCAAATTTAAGGGCGCAGCACAACCGACACCAGCCAAGCAAAACTGTTTTAAGGGCAACGCCAAAGCCAATGCGGTTGGTGGCAATTGCGCTCGGCGCATTGCCGAAATCGGAGTCACCAATGCCAGCCGGTGGTCAGCATTCGGGAAACCCCCAGAAACCGCCCCGACCAAACGCCCACCAATGTACACAGGGCTGCCACTGAACCCCTGCCCAATCCCGCCGACGGTATCTAAGAACTTGCCAGACCCACGCACCAAAATTAAAGGAAACCCACGCGGGTCATCCACCAAATCCAGCACCTTGACCTCAAAGCGTTCCAGCACATTCCCAGCCCCAGCCGTCAGCGCAAAACCCTCGAGACCGGGCTTCACATCCGCCAGAGGCAGGTCTTGAGCTAAAGAGCAGGGTAAAAAGGTAAAAGGTAAAAAGGTAAAAAAGACTCGAGCCACGGATTTTAAGTTCATGGCTCGAGCCTTACAAAATTACGTGAGTTAAACGCGCTCATTCAATGAGAAAACGCATTGAGTGACTATACCAATCCAGAACGCTCGTATTTTAAGGAATTGTCCAGAAATAACTTCCCAATTTTAGAATGGATCATCATTGACCTTAAAGGGGTTAGGCATGCCTAACCCCTACGGTTTAGCATGAGATTTTTGTCGTAGGGGCGAGGCATGCTTCGCCCAACGATTCACGGATTAGTTCCCAACCTTTTGCCCTTTGCCTTTATCTTCCGTAGTAGTTTTCGCTCGAGTCTAAGGCATCGCGCAGAATTGGAATCATGTCTAGGGCTTTACCTGTGCCAAGTGCCACGGCTTGAATCGCGTTTGGGGCGATAATCACGGGGATACCGGTGGCTTGACGCAAACGCTCATCGAGGTTGCGGAGCATTGCGCCACCACCTGTTAAAATAATCCCTCGGTCTATGATGTCCGAAACCAGTTCGGGCGGGGTTGACTCGAGAACCTGTTTGACCAAATCCACGATTTTTTGAACTGGTTCTTGTAGCGCATCGGCAATGTCAGCGCTGGTTAATTGCACGGTTTTAGGCAAACCGTTAATCAGGTCGCGTCCGCGTACCTCGGCGGTTAAAATTGTGTCCTCGGCAGTCAGGGTAGCTGCCCCAATTTTAACTTTCAGTTCTTCGGAACTGCGCTCACCAATCATTAGGTTTTCTTTGCGACGCACGTACTTAATGATGCTTTCATCAAATTCGTTGCCGGCAATTTTGATGCTGCGCGAAACCACAATCCCACCAAGGCTAATCACCGCAATGTCGGTCGAGCCACCGCCAATGTCCACAATAATACTGCCTGTCGGTTCAGCGATTTGCACCCCCGCACCAATCGCAGCAGCCATCGGTTCTTCGATTAAATAAACTTTTCGCGCCCGCTCACGCACGGCGGTAATAATGCCGCGCTTCTCGAGGTTGGTGACTCCACTTGGCACACCGACCATAATGGTTGGACGTAAAAACCGAGCGTAACCAGTGATGACTTTATCTAAGAACTTGGTCAGCATTCGTTTGGTCAGTTCAAAGTCTGCAATCACACCATCTTTAATCGGACGAACCGCCACGATATTGCCCGGTGTGCGCCCAATCATACGGTAGGCTTCTTCGCCCACCGCTTTGACTTCTTTGGAGTCCCTGACCATTGCAATCACCGACGGTTCTTGCAAGACAATGCCCTTACCACGAATATAAATCAAGAAATTTGCTGTACCTAAATCAATTCCGATGTCCTCTACAAGTTTCACGCCATCTCCTAGCTACGCAGTCTATCTGCGAATATCCATAAATTATACTGCGCGAACAAAAAAACGCGAGTCTTGAGGTGCGAGTATACATCTTTAGGTGTGCAAGGCATAAGAGAGGTAAACTAGCCCAGTGACCCTAGGCTTTTTGTTGCGCCGAGTTTTAACTGCCCTCATGACGCTGCTGCTTGCCAGTGTGATGGTCTTTTTTGCGATGCTGCTCGTTCCCGGCGACCCTGTGCAGTTAATTCTTGGCTTAAATTATGACCCAAACCAATATGCGGTGCTGCAAAAACAATTGGGTTTGGATAAGCCACCACTCGAGCGGTTTTTGGTCTGGCTGGCTGGAATCCCACAGGGTGATCTTGGCAAAAGCATCAGTTTAAGTAAAGAAGTCAGCAGCTTAATCTGGGACAGGCTACCGATTACCCTGCCTTTGGTTGGACTCTCGAGTTTGCTGGCACTGGTTATTGCCTTACCCGCCGGAGTTTATGCGGCTCGGCATAAAGGCAGTTTAGCCGATG
>JAYWHB010000421.1:0-25431 GCA_043777915.1 Deinococcales bacterium | reverse complement strand
CTTTTAACCCTGCCCTCAAACTGGTACACTCTGCAAGCTATGGCAGACATAACCCCATTACTGACCCTTGAAACCCTCTCGGCGTACCTCAAAAAACGCGATGTCAACCACGAAATCGAACAGCAAGACCAGAACCGCTTTATTCGCATGAACTGGAAGTTTGAAATGGGCGACGCTGGCGTAATTCTTAGCCTCAACGATGCCCAAGGTGGAACAAGCCGCCTCGAGATTACTTGTGTGACCCATAACCAATACCGTGGTCGTCGGGCGCAAGTGGTCGAAATGCTGACTGTCCGTAACCGCGAACGGGCTTTTACCCGCAGCATGGACGAAGACGGCAATATGTTCCTCGAGTACATTGGTTTCTACCCGTCATTTATGCCGTTTCCAGAAGAACTCTTTGAAACCATTTTTGGTGGCGCACTGGTTCACTTCCAAGACGATTACGCCACCCTTGAAGGCGTTCCAAGCCCAGCCGCTCAAGCCCAAGCGTGAGGAGCAGAGGTTAAAAGGTCAAAGGGTTAAAAGGTTTTTTCTTTTCCCTTTTCCCTTTTCCCTTTTTTTATGCCTCTCCCCTATCCGATTGATCATATTGGCATTGCCACGCCGAACTTGGAGCTTGCTAGTGTTCCTTATTTAGCGATTGGTTTAACGGCATTAGCCGATGAAGAAGTGCCTAGCCAAAAGGTCTTGGTTCGAGCATTTTTGGCTGGCGATAGCCTGATTGAACTGCTTGCCCCAACCGACCCAAGTAGCCCGATAGCGGTCTTTCTCGAGAAACGAGGCGCGGGAATGCACCACATTGCACTGCGGGTAGATAACCTCGAGACAGAAATTCTGCGGCTCGAGGCTGATGGTGCGCTTTTTATCAGTAAAGAACCTCGAGCGGGACGGGCTGGCACAAGGGTGGTGTTTTTACATCCCAAGTGGAGTGCTGGAACATTGATTGAATTGGTGGAACACGCCCATGTGTGAACTGGTAACACGCCCATGTGTGCGCCAGAAAGTTGTACCAGAAGCTCTTTTCCTCCTTTCTGGGTTACAATACATCCAAGGTGATACGCAATTACTTTAAGCTCGGATGGTGGTTTCTGGCGTTTTTACATGTCGGGTTAATCTGGGCTTTCTCGAGTCGATCTGGGGCAGAAGTTGGGCTACCAGCCCCATATGATAAAGCGGCTCATTTTTTTAGTTTTGCACTGCTGGGGTTTTTATTTGCCAAAGCCTTTAATCATCCTCGGATTGGGTTTGTAATTGCCGCCCTGTACGGCATAGCCGATGAAATTCATCAGGGGTTTGTGCCAATGCGCCAAGCAGACTTCTGGGATTGGGTAGCCGACGCTTTAGGGGCATATTTTGGGGCTGGGAGTGTTCATGTGATTCAAAAACCAAGCCCTAAACTCGAGACCGAGACACCAACCGAACAAACCGCAAAGCAGGAAGAAAAACCAGTGATTGCCAAAAAAAGATAAAGAGAATAAAAAGACCAGTATCATGTCTGACTTGTGCTAAGGGTATAAAATATCTTCAGGCTCGAGGCTGCTCGAGCATAAGGAGAAAATAATGAACTACAAAATTGGCTTATTTATTGGTTTGGCACTGACCCTGACTGCCTGTCCACCAGCCCCAGAGGATTTCACTGCCCGCTACGATCCCGTAATCACCACAACCATATTTGATGCTGTTCAAGGCAATGGTTATGGCACGAATATCAGTCTTTGTGGGCTTGGGGCATTTAGTGGCGTGGTGAGTGTTTCGCTCGAGAATGCACCCGTGGGCGTGAGCATTTCTAAACCAAGTCCCTTAGAATTTAATCTTGGTACAGCTTGCCGCACCAATGCCACAGGAGTCGCCCCTCAAATTGTGGTGGTTGCCAAAGATTTATTGATTGCTGTTGCAGCTAATGCGCCAATTGTCAGTAATCAAAACTTTAATTTTGTCTTTAAGAGTAAAAATATCACCCGTAAGTTAGCCGCGCAAATCAGCATCAAAGCCCCACCACCAACTCAGGATTTTACGGCTGCTTACGACCCTGCGGCTACCACCACAGCCGCTTTTAATGTCAACCAAGGCAGCAGTGACGGGATAAATGTCAGTTTGTGCGGACTTGGTGCGTTTACTTCTGGAAACATTACTGTAAGTCTCGAGAATGCACCAACTGGCGTGAGTTTAACAAAACCTGCGGGGAACGTGTTCAGCATACCAGCCGCTTGCCGCAGCAATGCAACGGGTGCTTTACCTCAAGCCGTGATTATCACCACAAAAGATATGTTTATTGCCGTAGCCGCCAATGCCCCGATTGTGACTAACCGTGCCTTTAACTTTGTGTTTAGCAGCAGTGACGCGGTTAAAAGGCTACCTGCCACAATCAGCATTTCTGCCGCACCACTCTGAAAATAACCCTTACTGACCGTCTGCCTTTGCAGGCGGTTTTATTTTGGCAAATTCTGTTGCAAATACCTCAGCCAATTCTCGCCCATCACTCCAGCCTTATGTTCGGGTGGCACAACCGCCCCGATTTTCTCGAGGTCAGAAATTGTATCAAAACCATTGGGGGCTTCCTCTGCCCCAAAACCACCATCGGAATCTGAACCTATGCCCATGCGCTGCCAACCAACAAGACTTGCCATATGGGTCAAGTGGGCTTTGACTTGGTTTTCAAAGGTCACTTCTACACTGCGGTTTTCTCGTGTCCAGCGTGGGTCAAGAAAAGCATTGAGCATCACCACGCCGACCCGTCCGTCTCGAGCCGCGATTTCCAGCAGCATGGCATCGGTTAAATGCCGATTGCTGGTGGCACGCAGCGCAAAAGCATTGCTGTGTGAAGCGATTAAGCGCGTAATGCCCACATCCAAGCTCTGCCAAAAGGCTTCCCAACTTTGGTGTGAAGCGTCTAAAATCATCTTTTTACTTTCAATCGCCGCAATCAATTCGCGCCCAATTTCAGATAACCCACCGGGCATTTCTGTACCACCCGCGTAGCGTGTGCGTCCCCAACTCGTGCCAATCATTCGCACCCCACGCCCATACCAATACTCAAGTTCAGACGGGTTACGAATTGGGTCTGCGCCTTCCATTAAAATCACCAGCCCCGTGATTTTATCGGTTGTCCATAACTCGAGGTGATGGCTTAAATCGGCTTGGCTTTTAATAATTCGTATCTGTTCCCGTTTTGCCCAACCTTCATAGACCTCGAGTTGAGCGATGGCTTGAGCATGGGCTTGGTCGGGTGTGCTGTATCCTCTTCGGTCAAGGATTCCCGGTTTTGTCCATTGCACGGCAGGTGAAGCAAAAAGCGTTGCAAAAGCCACTGCCACACCCGCTTGACGCATGGCTGGCAGGGTTGTGGTACACAGCCCGTGTTCGTTATTCGGCTCGAGCATCCGAATTTCATGTGGGGTTTTATGCTCTAAGTCACGCCCATAAAACACTGCACCAAAGGCTAAATCTAAATGTCCATCGATAATCATGGGGCAGTATACGCTTGGCTCAACTTTCAGTGCTGGCTTCTTCTTCCATTTCAGCCGCTTTGTCCTGCACCCAACGGCGGTACAACTCGGCTTTGTATTCGCTTGCTTTTGAGCGGTTCATAAAGACCGCAATTGCCCCGTACAACGACACCAAAAGGGCTAGTAATTGCAGAACAGGATTAAACTGCAACGCAAAAAAAAGAATCAACCCAAGTGGAATTGCCCAACCCGAAAACGGCAATAAACTCGGTTGGGTCTGACCACTCCACGTCTCGAGTTCAGATAAAGTCATGAATTCTATGGCTTCTTTACCTTCGGCAAAAGTTGCCCATTTTCCAGCTTCGGCGGTCTGACTCATAAAGGCATTGTACGAGAAGAGCAGAAAAAGAAATGGGATGAAAGAGGAAATTTCTCTTTCATCCCACAATTCTCGAGCTTATTTGGTTTTGAAGACGCGGACAGCGTTGGCGTTGGGCGTTGGTTGACCATTCCACCAATTGTAAACATTTTTACGGGTCGCTGCGATATACGGGGCGCTAAATGCCCAGATACCAGGAACTTGGTCGGCAAGCATAATTTGCATCGCGGCGTATAAACGGTAACGCTCGGCATCGGTGCTGGCAACAAGGGCTTTGTCGTTGAGGGCTTTGTACGGGGCATTATTCCAATTGAAGTAATAACCGTCTCGGGCATAGCGGTCTAAGTCAAAGGATTCGGCATGTCCAATAATCGTCATGTCGTAATCTTTGTTCAAAAAGACTTTTTGAATCCAAGTGTTAAATGGCACAAGTTCGATTTCGGCGGTCACGCCGACATTGGCAAGTTGCTGGGCATAAATTTCGGCGGTACGGCGTTCGATGGGGAATTCGTTGGCTACTGTAAATTTGACTTTTAAGTTGGTCTGACCAGCTTGGGCTAACCATCTTTTGGCTTGTTCTGGGTTGTATGGATTGCGGTTATTGAGGTCAATGTAATACTGCTGACCGGGTGAGTTAAACTTAAGAGCAAAATGAATTAGAATCCTCTCAACTATGGCTAATCCACAAAAAACACAAAAGCCCAATTCAGCTTTTGTGTTTCGATAATGCAGTAAAACAAATTAAAAACCTACGGTCTGTACCAGTACCCACTTAGGCAGATATACTGTTCATAACCAATTGTACCGACCACTTCATAAGATGTACACTGAAATTGCAAAACATAAAAACCGGGTGGGACTGGACTGGCATGGATTGGAATTGCGCCGCCCAAGACCGCAACTGCGAACGCTATTAGAGCAACAACCTTTATTTTTTTCATAATTGCACCTCCTTCAGAGTGTAAATCAAAAATCCGCTCGCGTCTTGACGCGAGCGGATTTTTGATTTACTTAGTTTTAAAAACTCGGACTACGTTTGTGTTTGGTGTGGGCTGAGAAGCCCACCATCCATAAATATTTTTTCGAGTCGCAGCGACATAAGGAATGCTAAATGCCCAAATTCCAGGGACTCGATCTGCCAACATGATTTGCATAGCGGCATATAAGCGATAACGCTCGGCATCGGTGCTGGCAACAAGGGCTTTTTCATTCAAGGCTTTGTAGTCTGCATTATCCCAATTAAAGTAGTAGCCGTCTCGAGCATAGCGGTCAAGATCAAAAGATTCAGCATGTCCGATGATGGTCATGTCGTAATCTTTATTCAAAAAGACTTTTTGAATCCAAGTGTTAAATGGAACAAGTTCGATTTCGGCAGTCACACCAACATTAGCCAGTTGTTGGGCGTAAATTTCGGCTGTCCTACGTTCCGTGGGAAATTCATTTGTTACAGTAAACTTAACTTTAAGGTTCTTGACCCCGGCTTGGGTAAGCCACTTTTTGGCTTGTTCTGGGTTGTAGGGATTGCGGTTATTTAAGTCAATGTAGTATTGCTGACCGGGTGAGTTAAAACTACCAATGACGGTGCCGTACCCAAAAAAACCGCCTTGAACAATGGCTTTCTTATCCATCGCTGCTGCAAAGGCTCGACGCACCCGAATATCATCAAAGGGTTTGCGTTTATTGTTCATCGAAATCGTATTTTCGGCACTTCCGGCACCAACAATTACATTAAAGTCTTTTTTCAAAGCATCAATTTGCTCAACTGGAACATTATAGCCAATCACATCAATGTCGCCCGAGCGCAAACCAGCAATTTTGGCGTTCTGGTCATCGCCCAAAAAGCGAAAAGTTACATTATCTAAATACGGCAAGTTTGCCACATGGTAAGCATGACGATCCAAGCGCACATTGACCCCACGATTCCAAGCCCCGAGCTTAAACGGTCCTGTGCCAATCGGGTTGGTTTTGAGTTTTTCGCGTCCAGCTGCATTGGCAAATAATTCGCTGGGTTGCACCGTGCTTTCGGCTCGAGCCAAATTGTACAAAAATTCGTTGTTGGCTTTGCTCATCTTAAAGACAACCGTTAATGGGTCTGGGGTAGAAATACTCGAGATGTCTCGGTAATACGTTGGGCTGGTATGACCAGAGTCTTTTTCTCGGGCGACATCAAATTTGACTTTAACATCGGCAGAGGTAAAATCTGAGCCGTCGTGGAATTTGACATTGCGTTTCAGCTTAAAGGTATAGGTTAAACGGTCTGGAGTGACACTTGGCATGGCGGCGGCAAGTTGCGGCGAAATCCGACCGTTTTCGGCAAGCCCAACCAAACCCTCGAGAACATTTTGGTGCATCATCCGAACAATTTCTGCACCAGCGCCTTGAGACGGGTCTAGGAAAGCGGGTTCGACATTCATGGCGACAACCAAATTACCTCCGCGTACAGGAGCGGGTTGAGCGGCTTGTGCCATCAGTAGCGCGGCGGCGGGAAGGGCGGCGAGCATTGCAAATTTCTTCATACATCCTCCAAATGGAACTCGGTTTAAGTAACTTTAGAAAGCCTTTCATGTCTTGAAATTCATTGCTGTACCAAAGAATACGAACAAGTGTTTGTTTGTAGCTGGTTCAAAAATTCTTATTAAAATTATCGCATAAAAACCAAGGCTTAAACATTGTGTTGATGACAATTGTAAACACGATTACACATTTTCAATCCTCGAGAATTGCGCCGTACTTGGCACTCGAAACTTGCTTGGCGTACCTTGCAAAAAGCCCAGTCTTGAACTCGAGTTCTGGGGCAACCCAAGTTTTGGCTCGAGCCGCCAATTCTGTTTCGTCTACCCGTAACTCGAGTAAACCCGTGTCACAGTTGATATGAATAATATCGCCTTCACGCACCAGCGCAATCGCCCCTCCAACTTGGGCTTCTGGGGATACATGCCCAATCATTAAACCCTTTGTGCCGCCACTAAAACGCCCATCTGTGACCATTGCCACATGTTCACCAATGCCTTCGCCAACAATCGCACTGGTAACACTGAGCATCTCGGGCATTCCGGGTGCGCCTTTAGGTCCAACGTAACGAATCACGACCACATCTCCATGATTGATTTTTTTGGTCAGTACGGCTTTCATGGCGCTTTGTTCGTTGTCAAAAACTCGAGCAATGCCCGTGTGTTCATGGCGTTCCGTGCCAGCCAGTTTTAGCACCGCACCATCTGGGGCAAGATTGCCATGCAGCACCAATAAACCGCCTGTTGGCTTAAAAGCGTGTTCTCGAGTCACCACGACCTGTTGCCCAGCCGTTTCGGTTACGCCCTCTACTTCTTGGGCAAGGGTTTTACCCGTAATTGTCATTTGATTACCGTCTATCATGCCGCCGTCTATAAGGTTCTTGATAATTAAAGGAATCCCGCCAGCTTCCCAGAGTTCCCAAGCGGTGTACACACCCCACGGGCGCATGTTGGCAATGACTGGCGTTGCCCTCGAGACCGTATCAAAATCTTGTAACTCGAGGTGAATGTCTGCTTCTCGGGCAATTGCCATTAAATGCAGTACCGCGTTGGTGCTGCCGCCAGTAGCTGCCACTGCGGCAATGGCGTTCAAAAAACTTTGGCGGGTCAAAAAATCACGCGGTTTACGGTTGTGCTTAATGGCATCCATCAGCACATGACCAGCTTTGCGGGTGGCTTCTTTTTTTTCAATCGCAGTGGCTGGAATGCTGTTGTAGCCGACTGGCGATAAACCCAGCACCTCGAGCGCCATGCTCATGGTATTGGCGGTGTACTGCCCACCACATGCCCCAGCCCCCGGAATGGCGACCCGCTCGACGGCATCAAGTTCGGCATCGGTAATTTTACCCGCCGCATGTTGTCCAACGGCTTCAAAGACACTGACGACAGTCAGGTTCTTATCGCCAAGGCGACCCGGGGCAATGCTTCCGCCGTACAAAACCAAGCCCGGAACATTACTGCGAATTAAGCCCATTGCACCACCCGGATTGGTTTTATCACAGGCAACAAGCGCCACCATTGCGTCATACATATACCCTTGAGCCACAATTTCGACGCAATCGGCAATCAGTTCCCTCGAGACCAGACTGGCTCGCATCCCCGGTGTTCCCATGCTGATGCCATCAGAAATAGCGGGCGCACCAAATTCAAATGGATGAATCCCAGCCTCTTTACAACCTTCTTTTAAGTCTTGGGCAAGGTCGCGCAAATGGAAATTGCAAGGCATTCCTTCTGTCCACGTATTAATAATCCCGACCCACGGAATCTTAAATTCGGCATCGGTAATACCAATGGCACGAAGCATGGCTCGAGCGGGGGCTTGTTGCGGACCTTGTTTAATCGTATCGCTTTTCACGTCCTGTATTCTAACAGGCTAGACTGAGTGGGTGAACATCCAGCGCCTAACCCTCGAGACAGCCGATTTAGCACCACTCAAGGTTTTTTATGGTGAAATTCTTGAATTGCCCGTGAGGCTCGAGAATGGTGTTTTACAGATTCAAATTGGCTCGAGTGAATTGGTCTTTCTCGAGAAACCAGAATCAAAAGCTAAGTACCACATGGCTTTTAATATCCCTGAGCAACAACTCGAGGCGGCTAAACATTGGCTCGAGGCTCGAGTGCCACTGGTTCAAGATGAACACGGCACAACTGTTTTTGAGTCGGTCACTTGGAGCGCCAATCAAGTCTATTTTTATGATGCGGCTGGCAATATCCTCGAGTTAATCGCAAGGCACAATTTAAGGCACGAAACAATACAACCATTTGACTCGAGTGGCTTACTGAACATTTCAGAAATTGGCTTGGCTGTCCTCCAAACATCTGAATTTGCTGGCTGGCTTGAGACTCAATTTGGGATTTTAGCCTACCGCAATAACTCGAGCGATTTTATGCCGCTTGGTGATGAAAATGGTTTGATAATCAGTGTTTCGAGCGGACGAGAATGGTATCCGAATACTGGCATTCTTGCCGAAGCGTTTTACACCAAAATCGAATTTACCGTAGGGGCGGGGCTTGCCTCGCCCGCCCCTACGGTTGGGTATTTGGATTTACCATACTGGTTCTCGAGGGTCTGATGCTGGTTACACACCTTCAAACGCAACTCGAGCAGTGCAAAGCCCCGTTTTTACTGGCTATTTCTGGCGGGCGGGATTCTATGGCACTGCTGCATTTAGCAAAAGCCGCCAAACTCGAGATTGTGGTAGCGCATTTAGACCATGCCCTGCGTGAAAACTCGAGCTTGGATGCTGATTTTGTGAGTCGAATTTGCGCCAACCTTGGCATTCTATTTTTTACAGAAACGATTCTAGTCTCGAGCATCGCCGAAAAACGCGGTTGGAGTATAGAAGAAGCTGCCCGAAATGTGCGCTACGAATTTTTAAGCCGAACAGCTAAGAAAAATGCTTGCCAAACAATTTTAACCGCTCACACGCTCGAGGACAACGCCGAAACAGTTTTGATGCAGCTTTTACGCGGCACAGCCAGAGCCACAGGCATACCACCACGCAACGCACGGGTTTTTCGTCCGCTTTTAGGGATTTCAAAAAATGAACTCGAGAGGTACTTGCTTGAGCATGGCTTGACTTGGCGTGAAGACCCCAGTAACCAAGACCCCAAATTTACTCGCAACTGGGTCAGACTCGAGATACTGCCACGCCTAACTGAGCGTTTTCCGAACGCCATGCAACGCCTCGCAAGGTATGCCCAAAATGCACGAGACGAAGATGAATTTCTCGAGTATCTGGCAGTTGTACCAGAATGGACTGATTTACGACTCGAGGAAACCATTATTCAACGCCGAGCGATTCGCAAAATTCTCGAGCAGCACAACATCGCAACTGATTACCAACACATTGAAAACCTCAGACTTGCCCTCGAGTTACCGCAAACCACCAGAATTTCATTGCCAAATAATTACACAGGTCTTGTGCAGGACGGCAACATCAACATTCATCCATCAACTGTAGGGACAGACCCCCGTGTCTGTCCTGACCCAGCCCAACGCGATAGGCAAAAGCAGGGCGAACACGGGGGTTCGCCCCTACAAGGTTTGGACAATGAATCGGCATTTACATTGGCGCAAAAGGCTTTTCCAGAGGCGGTTTTGCGTCACCGAGAAAACGGTGACTTTATAACCTTGTCTGGTGGGACTAAAAAACTGTCGCAAGTCCTGATTGACCGTAAAATTCCTCGAGAATCCCGAGACCAAATTCCAGTGCTTGCAGTTGAGCAACGCATTGTGTTTGTCGGTCTCGAGCCACCGTTACTCGATGCGAGTTTACCACCTGTTAAAGACCCTGAACTCGATGCGATGCGCCAAGCTCTTGCCCAAGCCCAAATCGCAGCTTCTCGAGGGGAAGTGCCAGTCGGTGCAGTGATTTTGCACAATGGTGTGGTGATTGCCGAGGCACATAATCGGTCAAGGGAATTGGGAGACATGACCCAACATGCCGAACTCGAGGTCTTACGTTTAGCGACCCAAACCCTAAAAACCCCCTACCTAACCGATTGCACCTTGGTTGTCACCCTCGAGCCTTGCCTGATGTGCCTTGGCGCAGCCCTTGAAGCTCGAATAGCCAAAATTGTATTTGCAGCCCGAAATCCAAAATCTGGAGCGCTGGGCAGTGTCTTAGATGCGTCTCGAGCCAATTGGAATCACAAATTCAGTGTCCGAACAGGTTTACTCGAGAAAGAAGCCCAGTTATTACTGACCACTTTTTTCTCGAGTAAACGAACATCCCAATAAATCTTTTACCTTTTGCTTCCCTCAAGCATATTGCAATTTGGCTTGTTGCTCTTCCATAAACAGCACTTGCAACTGGGCGCGATGCTCGAGAATAGCACTGAGAATGGCGTGTTTGAGTTCGGGAATACCTTGCTTGCTTTGGGCAGAAATGCGAATCCCACCAAGCCGTTCCTCGAGTACATCCATGTCAAAAGGGTCGGCGTGGTCACATTTATTTAGTACAAGTAAGTGCGGCAAGTTATTGAGTTCGAGTTCACTTAAAATACTCTCGACCGCACTGTGGCGCTCGAGAGCATCTTCGGCACTGGCATCGAGGACGTGTAAGAGTACGTCCACATCATCGAGTTCTTCGAGGGTGCTGCGAAAAGCCCGTTTAAGGTCAGTTGGTAATTCGCGGATAAAGCCCACCGTGTCGGTGAAAACAATTTCGCCGTAGTCTGGTAAGTAACCGCGACGGCTGGTTGGCGCAAGGGTCGCAAAGAGTTTGTTTTCTGCTAAGACACTCGAGTGGGTTAAGGCGTTCAGCAAAGTGCTTTTGCCCGCGTTGGTGTAGCCAACAATTGCGACATTAGGAATTCCACTTCGCAGACGGCTTTTGCGACGTTCTTGTTGGCGTTTGTTCAGGTCTCGTAGGGTTTGTTCTAAAAAGGTGATGCGGTCATTGATACGCCGACGGTCAAGCTCGAGTTTGGTTTCACCGGGTCCACGAGTACCAATTGCTCCACCTGAGCCAGCCGCGCCACCACCAATTTTACTTAATTTTGTGCCTTGCCCAAGTAAACGTGGTTTCATGTACTGCAATTGTGCCAGTTCGACTTGTAACTTCGATTCTGGTCCACTGGCGTGCTGGGCAAAAATATCAAGGATCAACTGATTGCGGTCAATGATTTTTAGGTTTGTAGCGCTTTCGATTTCCCTTGCTTGCGCTGGGTTTAAGCCCTCACCAAAAATCAGCACATCGGCATCCAAATGATACGCCCGACTGGTCAGTTCCTCGAGTTTACCGCGTCCGATTAAGGTATCGGCTTTGGCAAATTTGCGGAACACCAATTCTTTATAGACAACCACTGCCCCAGCCGTCCGTGCCAGTTCGGTGAGTTCCTCGAGCGCTGTTTCGGCGTTGATTCCAGTGCCACGGTCAAGTTGCACCAAAATGGCACGTTCTTCACTCGAGCGTTTGGTTTCACGTACCTTTTGGGTGCGGGTAAATTCTTCTTCTAAAGCGCGGGTGTTGGCAGCAATATCCCAGTTCTCGAGATTCTGCACGGTCTGCGGCGCGTAAATACGCCAATCTTCTTCTTCAATTTTGGCGTTTGGTGGCGTTAAATGCGCCAGATGTGCGTTGCCCGGTAAGCCGTCGGCGCGAACTTCAATCGCCACCATCGCATCTAAACGGTTCAAAAACAATGTGGATAAATCGGACTTAGAAAGCGGCGCGGGTTTAGGATGGGCATGAACCAACCACAAACCACGCAAACGGGCTTCGGCTTCACGTCCACGATCAAGACTGGGAAATTCGGTTCGGCTGGCATCACCGACCGAAACAGTCACAACCCGTCCACGCCTGTCAATCAGCACACAAACCTCGCGGTTAATCTCTAAAGACAGTTCGGTCAGGCTACGCGCCAATTCTGGGGTGACAGCCGTATTCGGTGGAACTTTGCGGCGGTACAAATTCGATAAGAGTTTAAGAATACTGGGCTTTAAGCCGCTTGTATGACCATGTACTTTTTCCGTAATAACCTCCAAGGGGACAAGGGCGAAAGGCGAAGGGCGAAAGGCAAAGGGCGAAAGGTTTTAAGCCAAAAAACTAGAAGCTACTAGCTACCAAACGACAAAACCTCGAGATCGCTTAAAAGCGTGGTCTCGAGGTGGAGGAGGTTTATTCAACTTGGGTTTATTGTACTGCGTTTTTTTAAGAAGCGTGTGCGCTGATTGACTTGGTTCTGGCTACGCCATTTGGACAGTGTTGCTCATAGCCCATAGCTCAAAGCTCTTATGCTTCTGCCATGATTTCGCGGTTACGACGACGGTCTACACTGTTCTGGACTGTTTCGGCTTCACGTTCTTCGGCAAGCATGTCTGCCCAGTCGCCTAGGCTGCGGATTCCAGCTTCGACAGCTTCAACAGGAGTACGGAATTTTGTACCCTCGAGAAAACGGAGTGTGGCGCGTTTCATGTAGTTTGTGCGTTTCATAAACCCCTCCAGGGTAAACTGAATGAAAGGTTGGGTCGTTGCCCGTCCTTTTGAATAGGTGTATTGTAACAAACGCATCGTCACGAAATCGTCAAAAATAATTTTGTACTCAGTTGAATCTTTTGATAACCTTGAGATTATCGTCCAGAACAACAATTCCAGCTTTCTCGAGGGCAACTGCCATATGACCATCGGGCATATCGGAGAGTCCCATGACCGAATTTTGCAAGCGTTTACGGGCTGTTACTTTCTTTTTTGCAAGGTCAACCACCGAAACAAAGCCATCAGAATCGGCAATAAAGGCAAAGTCATCGGTTAGACGTAAAAGTTGTGGTCTGCCTTCAAGTGCAATTTTCTCGAGAACTTGACCGCTTGGCAACCCGAGTTTGAGCAGTGCGCCTTTGGCATCAAGTACCCACAGACCGTCCCTTATAGCCAGAGAAACAGGCAATTCAGGTGCTTCAAATTGTGTTTTTTCTTTGCCCGTGAGGCTGCTTAAGACATGAATCACCCCTGCTGTTTGGTCTGTGATGTATAAGTTGTCACCATCTATGACCGCCGCTTCGGGGTTTGCACTGGGTTTAATGAGACTCGAGAGCCGTGCTTCGACCATGCTTTTTTCGCCACTTTGATTGCGTCTAAAAATGATTGCAACTTCGTTAGAACGCACCACCACGGTTGTGCCAACCACATCCATTGCCGTGGCGTTTTTCGGTACAGTCCATCGGTCAATGAGGTCACCGGTTTTTTCTTCGATAATAAATACGGTGTTATTGGCAGAGTCCAGTAAGTAGGTTAAGCCATCACTAGAGACGGCTGCCTTAAAAACACATTCTTTATCTGCCACAAATTTAATCGGAATCTTTTGACCATTAGCCCGCATCAGCACAACAGGTGTGGTACGTGACACCGCCCCAGAATTGGCATAAATAATACTGCCGTCAGAGGTGGCTGCCACGCTCGTTGCATTGATTTGTGAGGCTTGGGGTTGCACAACAAACACAGCCAACGCAGTTAAACCAGCCGCTAAACCACCCATGACCCACGGAATAAATTTTGCGATTGGACGGGAACGCCGTGCTTGTGGCACAGCCCGAACTCGAGAAGCGGCAACAGCTTTTGGAATGGATTCTCGAGCCGCAGCCAAGACTTTGGCTTTTAAGTTCGGTGGCGGCTCTAGGGATACATCTGCACCAAGCCCCGTCAAAACCCGTTCGAGTTCGGCGTACTCGGTTTGCAGGGCAACATCCGACTCGAGGGCAGCTTTAACCAAACGAACTTCTTCGGGTGTGGCAATGCCAAGGGCAACGGCAGGTAGTAATTCTCTCATATCAGTCATGTTGCCCTCCAAGTGAAAATTCGCCAAGCGAAGTTTTAAGTTTATCAAGGGCGTACTTCAAACGGCTTTTGACTGTCCCCACTGGTACATCCATTTCCAGTGCTATTTCTTCTCGAGACGCGCCCTTAAAATAGGCTAGTTCCACGGTACGTCGGTGGTTTTCCGATAATTCAGCCATTGCGACCCGCACCTGCATTGCCGTTTGCATCAGTTCTGCTTGCTCGAGTGGCGTGGCAATGCTGCTGGCTATCGGAAGCGGCTCGCCCTCTTCATCCTCGAGTGGCGTGGTGTAGCGCTCACGGCGCAGGGTATCTATCGAGGCATTCCGTACCAAAGTGATTAAAAAAGTAGACAAACTGGCTCGAGACGCATCGAACAAACTAGGATTGCGCCAGAGTTTCATAAAGGCATCCTGCACAATTTCCTCGGCGCGTTCCTTAGACCCTGAAACCCGAACCGCCAAGCCAAACAACAAACTCGAGTAGCGGTCATAGATTTCAGATAAAGCCGCTTCGTCACGCCAAGCAAAACGCGCAATTAAATCTGCGTCGGATAACTCAGGCAAGTTCATATCTGGCATTCTAACCAAATAAGGCTTGGGCAGTGAACCCACCTGAATTAAATTTGCTGCAAACGCCAGTGTCATCAAATATCCTCGAATTTATGTACGCCAAACAATCCAAAAAAGTTCAGTTGAATCAATGTTCCAGTACACATGGGTCAATGTTCCAACAAACAATGATACGCTTACCTCAATGCAACCGACACGCCGCGCATTGCCCTTTTTTGGCGCTCGACTCGAGACTGGTCGAGTTGTTCTGTACAGCATTGGCACAGGATTATTGGTTGGTGCGTTCGGTGCTGCCCTTGCGTGGGTACTCGAGCGACTACAAGACTGGTTTTTATCTGGCTTAACTGGTTTACGCCCACCAGGGCTACCCAGCGAAGGTGGAATTTTACAGTCCTATACGGCACAAAATGCTTGGCTATTACCGATTTTAACCCTGCTCGGTTTTGCTGGACTGGCATTTTGGCGATCCAGACGAAAAGATGCCGCACTGCTCGAGTCTGATGGGGTGAACTCGGCTGTCCAAGCCTTTCATGGACAAAGCGCCAATCCAGAACCGCGCCGTACCGCCCTCGAGTTATTCCAAGGTGTTTTGACCTCGGCAGTGGGCGCACCAATGGGACGCGAAGGGGTTTTTGCCAGTCTTGCCATGCTTCTCGCGCCTGTGTTTACTCGAGTATCACGACTTTCCGACGAGGACAGACGTTTGATGTTTGTGGCAACCTTGGCTGCCATGCTTGGTTTGGCTTTACGTGCGCCTTTAGCGGCGGCAGTTTTAGCGGTCGAAATGCTTTACCGACGTTTTGAATTTGAAATCGAAGCCCTGATGCCCGCCGTCCTCTCGAGTGTGATTGCCTTTGCGATTTACGGCTTATTCCGAGGCTTTGAACCTCTTTTTGAATTGCCACAACTCGGAGGGCAGCCTCCCGCTTTATTGCCAGCCTTTTTTGTCTTGGGCTTACTCGAGGCACTGGCGGCGGCGGGTTTTGTAATTGCCTTACGAGGACTGCGTGAAGGTTGGAATTTGGTCAAAATCCCAATTTGGACAAGAACTGCCCTAGCCGCCATTTTAATTGGTGTACTGGCGGTTTTTACCCCGTTTGCTTTGGGCGATGGACTGGGTTGGATGCAGCTTTCCTTATCCGATTTTCTACCGATTGGCACGGTACTGGCGTTACTAATCATTCGGGCTGGAATTGTCCTACTGGCTGGCTCGAGTGGCGTGACTGGTGGGTTAATCACCCCGAGTTTGGTACTGGGTGGGTTAATCGGTAATCTGTTTGCCCAAGGCTTAAACATTATTTTTCCGACCTATCCTATCGAACCAGCCGCCTTTACCTTAGCGGGTATGGCGGCTTTTTTGGCAGGGGCAGTTAATGCACCATTAGCCGCCACACTGCTGATTACTGAATGGAGCGGCTACGGCTTGCTTGTGCCGCTCTTAATGACCACTTTAGCGGGATATGCCCTGACGGGACGCGAAAGCATTCTGCCCGCCCAAGCCGAATCTCGTTCAAATAGCCCAGTGCATATTAACGAATACTTAAAACGCGCCACTGGCTTACGCGACACCCCAGATTTACTTGATTTACTCGAGCAGGATGCATTGATGATTTCAGACACCGACGATGAACGGCTCTACCGTCTGCCTGTCCCAGAAACATGGCGCAACCAATTGGTACGCGACCTTGACTGGCAAGACACACTGCTGGTGGCTATTTTGCGCGAAGGTCATGTCCGAGTTCCACGCGGCAGCACGACGCTCGAGCCACTTGATGAGCTTGTGGTTATGGCAGACCGCCGCACCTACGCTCGATTGACTGGCAAACCACTCGAGGAAGCTGTTATCGAACCAGAAGTCATTGCCGAGCCAGCAAGACCCACGCTCCTGACTCGAGTCTCGAGCGGCTTAAATGGCGTATTCAAGCGCTTTGTGAAAACCAAAAAGACAGAACCAGAATAGCGAGAATTATTTTAAGTACCAACCCCACGGTTTATCCGAGTTATAGGTGGTAATTTGTTTGGTTTCAAAGTAATTTTCTAAGCCCCAATGCCCAAGTTCGCGTCCGATTCCACTTTGTTTTAAGCCGCCCCAAGGCGCTTCGCAAAATGTCGGTTGTGAGCAGTTAATCCAGACAATACCCGCTTCGAGTTCTCGAGCCACACGCCCACAACGTTCTAAGTCTTTGGAAAGCACGGCTGAGCCAAGTCCAAAACCACTGGTGTTGGCAAGTTCAAGCGCTTGTGGTTCGGTTTCAAAGGTTTGGGCAACCAAGACTGGACCAAAAATTTCTTCTGTCCAGAGTCGGCTGGTGCTTGGTACGTCGGTAAAAACAGTTGGCTCGAGGAAAAACCCTTTCTCGAGATGTGCGGGGCGTTTGCCTCCCGTTAAAAGATTTAATCCTTCGGCGCGAGCAACTTCAAAGTATGACATCACTTTTTGATATTGCCCTTTTGAAACCAGCGGTCCCAGCAGCACACCATCTTCCAGTGGGTCGCCAATGGTTATTTTTTCGCACTCGAGTTTAAGTCGGGCAAAAAGCGCTGGGGCAATACCCGATTGGACAATTAAGCGACTGGTGGCACTGCATACTTCGCCTTTATTCCAAAAAATGCCAAACATAATCCATTCGATGGCTTGTTCTAAGTCGGCATCGTTAAAAACCAGTATTGGCGATTTTCCACCAAGCTCGAGCGTGATGTTTTTAATACCCGTGGTCGCCGCCTGCATGACGCTGCGCCCAGTGGCAACACTGCCCGTGAATGCCAGCTTGTCTATCCCTTGATGACTTGCTAGGGCTGCACCAGCCTCGCGTCCACCCGAAACAATGTTCAGCACCCCATCTGGCAATCCCGCCTCGAGTGCAATCTGCCCAAGCTCGAGAGCGGTTAAAGGGGTAAGTTCTGATGGCTTAAGAACACTGCAACAACCTGCCGCTAGTGCAGGGGCAACTTTCCAAGCCAGCATTAAAAGCGGGTAATTCCAAGGAATAATCTGTCCGACCACCCCGACTGGCTCGAGCCGTGCCAGACTGCTAAAATCTGGGTGCGGCAAAACAATTTCGGTCTCGAGACTCAAGCCTTCTGCCAATCCAGCGTAATAATCAAAGCAAGCCGCGACATCATCCATGTCCCACAAGGCTTCGGGCAGTGGTTTACCATTTTGCAGGGTCTCGAGTTTCGCCAGCATTTCCTTATTAACGCGTACACCCTCGGCAATAGCACGTAAGTACACCGCTCGTTCTGCACCAGTGGTGCGTTTCCAAGTCTTAAAAGCATCTCGAGCCGCTTTGACTGCCGTGTCTATATCTTCGGCACTGGCAGCAGGGGCATGATGCAGAATAGCTTCAGTCGTTGGGTTAATAACCTCGAGTGTTCCGCCGGTTGGCTCAGTCCACGCACCACCAATAAAGAGTTTTGTTTGCATGGCTTAGAGTATACAAAATTATAAGACTTGCAAGCCCTGTTTAGCTTCGGATTCAAACCGCAATGCTTCTGGACAATGCGGTGAATCACCACCTGTGCAATGCTGCCAATTTTTTAGTATCAGAGGAAGAACCCTAAAGTACTCTAGCGGATTTTTCTTTAATTTTCCATCTTTTCTACGGATAAGTTTGTGTCCCCGTCGTTGTATTAAAAGCGCTCCTGGCTCTTGACGACACTCTATTGGGGCATACTCACTGGCAATTTCTGGGTGCAGTGCCGTTAAAACCCAAGTCTCGAGGTCTTGGGCTGGCACACATAAAACCACATTATTTGGCAGACCACCTTCAAAACATGAAATTAATTCATCACGCACCCAGTTGCAAGCATCAGATGCTGGTGGACAAGGTTGTTGAAAAATAGGACTTTTGAAATCAGCATCAAAAGCAACATCAGCATCGATATGAATAAAAAGACAATCTGCCCGCTTTAAGACATCATCTCGGATATTCTGTAGCCCATTATCTTTACACCACGTATGAACCCCTTTCCAGCCCTGAGAAAGCCGAGGCGTAGATAAAAATAAATTCTGTGTTTGAGGTGGCTGTAATTGAATCGCTTCAATCTCTTCACCCAACCAAAATCGGGCAAGTCCTGCAATGACAATTTGGTCAGTAATACCCTCAGTCACGAAGTAAATCTTTTTCATATGGAAGGTACACCACCGAATACACCCATAATCCATTGTTGTGATAGTGGAATACCATTTTTTGCACGTTGAATAATATCTTCATTGACCAAAACACGTTGCACCAATGTTTTACCTGAATAACTTCTCGAGACCGTAAAAAGTCTGACGGTATCGTCCAAGAGTGGTAATCCATCTAAAACAGAGGCGTTATGTGAGGTCAGAAAAATTTGTTTATTATCGTATTGTTTAACCCATTCACAAACTCGACTTGTTAAAGCTCTGGCTAATCGTGGGTTGAGTGCTTGATCAAAATTATCCACTGCAACAACTGCCGATGCTTTTGGATGATGAATTAAAACAGCCATGAACAATACATACAACGCCCCTTCACTCACATCAAAGCTAGACAATATATTACGTTTAAGTGCCATGTATCTGTCCTTAAAGAAAAGCACTCTATTCGGCTCTGCGATAGGCGTATCTATTGTTTCAGTCCAACTAATATCACTCGCCCAGTCTATGAGTTCAAGCATAGCCTCATGTATTTCTTGATGAAATTTTCCAAATCGAAAAATTTCATCTACGGCTTCCGCTAATCTACCACCGCCTAAACCAATTGGGTCACGGCTCTGCGTGTCTGGAACAACACCACGCAGCGTGATGGTATTTGGCGAATAAATAGCAAATCGTCGTAAATCTTGTAAAAGCAGACGTGCTAAACTATTTGATTTTAATTCAACAGCACTGAGCGCCGTATAACCCGATGTTATGTCTAAATCTAAAGCTGATTTTTTTGACCGATTTACAATTATTTTATTGTTCTCTTGAAGCAATTCATTCTTAAACGACCATGAGAGTTCCGATTCTTCAACGGAGTTAGTCAAGTCAACCGAAAAGGTTGCTTTCTCGTTAGAGGCGCTAAGATGGATACTAGCTGGCTGTTTCTTGCTTTTGAAACTCGAGCTAAAAAGGTTTGAGAATCCAAGGCGAATTCCATAGCGTGAAAATGCAGGTGCATCAACTCGCCCAAAAGCAGCAGCACCCAGCATACCAATCGCTTCTAACAAGTTACTTTTACCACTACCATTTGCACCAATAAAAACATTGACTCGCCCGAGTTCAACTTCGACATCCTCGAGTGACTTAAAAGATTTGACTTTGAACGAAGTAAGCATTGCCGCTAGTCTACTCGAAATTGTTCACGGTAGAATTAAATTATGCGACAATCTTTTAAGAATCGTTTACTCGAGGCATCCCAGACTTACAGCACACCACTCTATGTCTACGATTGGCAAGTGATTCAAACCCAACTCGAGCGGCTACAAACGGCATTCGCAAACGCCAAAATCTTTTATGCGATGAAAGCCAATCCCAACCTTGGGATTCTTAAGCGGCTAAACGCACTTGGTGTGGGCTTCGAAGCCGTTTCGGGCGGGGAACTCGAGCGGGCGGTATTGGCAGGGGCAACTGGAAGCCAAATCGTGATGAACGGACCCGGTAAACTCAACGCCGATTATGATCGATCCAAAGAAGTCGGGGCATACATCATTCTCGATAACACCGATGAAGCCACTCGAGCCGCCAAGTATGCCCCCAATGCCCAAGTGCTGATTCGGGTTAATCCGGGCTTAAAAGTCTCGACCCACGACCATCTGGCGACGGGCAACGCCAGTTCTAAATTTGGGGTGAGTCTCGAGGACGTTCCAACTGCCGTACAGAACGCCGAAAAAGCTGGTTTACAAGTGATTGGGCTACAAATGCACATTGGCAGCAGCATCGAAGACCCCAACGATTACGCCGAAGCCTTAGAACGCATGGCAAACTTGGCTAAAGATATTGGCTCGAGACAAGTTTTTGATATGGGTGGAGGTTTTGGTTTAGCGTTTAACCTTGCGCCTTTGGCAAAACTTGGGCATGAGGCAGCAGATGCTTTTGGAGCGACTGAACTTTGGATTGAACCCGGGCGCTGGCTGGTGGCAGAAAGCGGGGTGCTACTGACCACAATTCTCGAGAAGAAAAAAACTGCTCGAGAATTTGCGGTGGTAGATTCTGGCATGTCCGAGTTATTGCGCCCGATGCTGTACGGCGCAGTTCATGAAATGGAAAACTTAAGTTCTACTCGAGAAATGGTGACGCTTGACATTGCAGGTGCAGCTTGTGAATCTGGCGATATTCTTGGGCGCGATGTGCAGTTATCCAACCCCGAAATTGGCGACCTGATTGCGATTAAAATTGCTGGGGCTTATGGCTCGAGCATGGCAAGTAATTACCTGACCAGACCACGCCCTGCCGAGGTGCTACTCGAGAATAATACTTGGGTGGTGCTGCGCCGCCGTGAGACGGTACTCGAAATGCTGCAAGCCGAGTTGTAGTGTTAAGCCAAGGCAAAGAGTGAATCTTGTACAGGTTGGCAACTCATAAACTCGAGTAGACAACTTGCCACATAGCTTGCGAGTTTTACTGGAACTGCATTACCAATTTGCTGTTCTAAAACCGATTTCGTGCCAATAAATTCAAAGTCTGGTGGGAAAGTCTGAATTTGCGCTCGTTCAAGCGTAGTTAGCGGACGTACACCTGTTAAAGTTTGCACAGGGTCTGTTGGATGTAATTGATAGGTGCTTGGAATCGGACGATTTACGCCACGTATGGTTGGACTTGGTTCGGTAATACTAAAAATTCCTCGGCGGGCATAAGAACGCGGATGACGATAATAAAACTCGAGTCCGAGGGTATCACCAAAGTAATCTTTTACAGTCATCGGCGTTTGGGTAAGTCCAGCCCTGAGTATTGGCTCTAGAGCATGGTCAATGCCACCCAATTGTCCAATTAAAAATAGGCGCTTACGACGTTGAGGCACACCACATAAACTTGCGTCAAGAATAGCTGTGCTTAAACCATAGCCTCGAGTCTTAAAAATCGTCTGGGCTTCGGCAAAAGCCTTTGATTTTGCCACCAATTCAACATTTTCCATCACAAACCAAGTTGGCGCTACATTGGCAACAATTTTAGCAAATTGGATGGTTAAATCAGCCCTTCCCAAATCAGTGTTGCGTTTTCCTGCACTTGAAAAATCTTGGCAAGGCGGACCACCTATTAAGATGTTCGGAGCAAACTGTACCAATGCCGCAAAGTCCTCGAGTACGCCCAAGTCGCATTCAAAGGCTGGGTGCGAAAAATTTCTGGTGTAGGTATCTAGGGCTGGTTTCCAATGGTCAAAGGCAGCCACAATTTCAAAACCTGCTCTCTTGAAACCAAGCGATAAACCACCGCAACCACAGAACAAATCTAAGGTGCGTAAATTCATGAGAATAACCCTGGGGTATTGACAATGATTGCATCTAAACGGCGTTCAGGACTTAAGAAAAAATGTCCACCACCCAAGATAATTTCCCGCAAAGCATCTTTGGGCACTCGAGGGGTAAGAAGTTCAGATGACTGCATATACGGATTGGTCACGCTGCCCGCACTGGCAAAGGCTTTATCGTTCTTTAAGTTATAGGTTAGCGAATCAATAATTGTTTTGGCATCAATAATTCCATTGATTGCAAAGTCCAAAAGCATTTTGTATAACCAGACACTTGAGCGTTCATGCCGTGTGATACTGCCTTTTGACAAGCGTGATTGCATAAAAAAGAGCTTAGCAAGTGCAAAATTACTCCAGACAAAACAATCAAAGCATTGCTGGGCTAGTACACTTTTTTTGCCTTCAGTTTTAAAAATTGGTTGCAGCAAAATTGGAATTTGACTTGCAGTAGAGTCCAAGAAGACGTGTTCAAGGGCTTCAATAATTCTTGGTAAGTAGGGTTGAACTTCTTGGGCGTTTGACCAGTTTTCTATGCCCAACGGTTTTTTCTCGAGTAACTTTTGCAAATACAAGCGCTGAGTTCTATAACTTTGAGCTATTGAAAGTGCCAAGTAAACAATCGTGTCTGGTCGAACCACAATTTCACAACCCCAAAGCATTTCAGATAAATGGTGTGTTGTGCTGTCTGGTAACGCCGTTAATTTAATTTCAAAAGCACACAAAGCATCTTTATTGCTCGAGGCTCGGTTACGAGTGACCAAATCGGCTCGAGGCAATGAACCAACGATTAAATCTGAGTAAGGCGTAAACGCATCTTCAAAAGCAAAAAATAAGCTGGAATCTAAGGCGGGCAATCCAAAAAGTGTTTTAATTGAAATTGTGGATTGCTTAAAATGACCAAGGGAATCAAGTTCTAAATACACTGGATTGATGTTTTGTGTTCCCATCCAGCTAAGTAAAGAAGCTGGAAAAGACGAATTAAATTGATTCTTGCCCCACGCATCACTTTTTGAAAACACTCGGTTGGAATGTTCTAAACCAAATAAACTTGGTTTTGTAACAGAAGTCATACTGACAGTGTACCTTTTCTTAAACCAATTCTTTTGATAATTTGAATTCAAGACTATAAAAAGCCTTTCGCGGCGGCTCGAGCCAATTGGTCGCAGCGCTCATTAAGGTCATTGCCCGCATGACCTTTAACCCATGCCCAACTCACGACGTGTTGGGTCTCGAGACTAAGCAGCTTTTCCCAGAGTTCCTTGTTTTTGACAGGTTGTTTATCTTTGGTTTTCCAGCCGTTGCGTTGCCAGTTTTTTAACCAACCTTCTTCAAAGGCTTTTCGTAAATACTGAGAATCGGTGTAGAGCGTCACAATACAGGGTTTGGTCAGGGCTTCAAGCGCTCCGATGGCGGCGCTGAGTTCCATACGGTTATTGGTGCTGTTTTTTTCGCCGCCACTGAGTTCTAAAGTCGTGATTTGACCATCTTTATGGGTGTACTCGAGTACGGCTGCCCAGCCACCCGCCCCGGGGTTTCCGAGGCAGCTTCCGTCGGTATGAATGCTGACGTTTCGTTTCATGCGCCTTGGAGAATAACATTAACCCAACGCATTCGCCACGGCTTGGGCAACACTGATGGCTTTGGGGTAACGCATTCTGGTCGGTCCTAAAATACTGACCGATGCCCGCCCGAGGTTAGACTTAAATGCCACGGTGATACTCGAGATGCCATCAGGGTCGTCTACGCTCAGCACCAAGCCGGGTGATAAATTGGCGGGGCTGTTGGGGCGCTCGAGTAAGTCAAGCACACCGCGTAAAAAAACCACGTCATTGCTTTCTGGTTCGGTCAGGACTGGTGTTGCGCCACTTGAATAGGAAACACTGGTAGTGGCAATTTCGCCCCAACGTTCGCGCAGGCTTTTGGCAAGGCTCGCTACCGCAGGGCTGGCTTGCTGCTCTAAACGGTGCAGTTTAGCAGGGATTTCATGGGTCTCGAGTGGTGGTTCTCGCAGGGCGTTTTCTAAGCGTTCTAGCACATCGCGTTCGGGGCGAAATCCAGCATCCAAGACAAGTTCTCGAGCCATGCCGCCTTGGAGTAATAACACCGCTAAGACTCTTCCACCTTCGAGGGTAGATAAGGAAATCGTTTCGATGCGGGCTTCTTTGGGGGCTAAGGTCATGACAGCCGCGTAGCCGCTTAGACTCGAGGCGAGCATCATTGCCATTTTGAAACGCTGTTCACCGACGACACTGCCAATTGCCATTTCTAAGTGTTCTAAACTGGCATCGGGCAGTGGTTTGGGTGGGATAAATTTATTGGCGTACATTCGCCAGCCTTCGCGGGTTGGGACGCGCCCAGCGCTGGTGTGCGGTTGGCGCAGTAAGCCCATTTCCTCAAGGGCAGCCAGTTCGTTGCGAATTGTGGCACTACTGACTCCGAGTGGATTGGCAAGGTCTAGGCTCGGCACAGGACGTTTTTGCAAAATAAATTGCTCGACCACCATTTCCAGCAATTGTTCACGCCTCGAGACCATAGAGGAGTTTAAGCGGAGTTGGGCATTTGTACAAGAGCAAAGTCGTGTATTTTTTCATTGCCGATGTGCAAACTGGTTCATTGCCGATGTGCAAACTGGTTCATTGCCGATGTGCAAACTGGTTCATTGCCGATGCTGCCGAACTCGGTTCAAATTGAGTCTATCCTGACTAAGTTGAATAATCGTGTCAGTCTCGAGTGAATGAGCTACACCCAGCACAGCTTTGGCATAGGCAAATCCAGCCGCGTGCAATCCAGCCAGGACTTGACTTAGGGCTTGCTCGAGCGGTTGATTCTCGAGTGGTGTGCTTGTTTCAATCAAGACCGCAAATTCGCTGCTGCTGACGCGGTAGGTGCGTCCCAGTTCGGCAAATTGTTGCTCGAGATGTTGGGCGAATTGTTGTAAAAGTTGTGTTCCAGCGCCTTTGCCAGAGCGTTCATTGGTGATGATAATACCGTCAAGTTCGATAGAAACCACGTGTAGAGCATGGTCTTGACGCTGAGCGCGGCTGAGTTCATTCTCAAAATCGGCATCAAAGGCTTTGCGGTTATTCAGACCTGTTAGGGTGTCAGTATAGGCTTGGCGCTCGAGTTGAATGGCACGGTATTCGGCTTGTAGTCGGGCTTGCTCAAGGTCGTTAATCTGTTGGCGCATTTGTTGTTCATGCGGTTGGGTCGGCTCATCGGATTCTTCTTCTTGGTTGGCAAGGACATAGAAACTTAAATCATCTTGCTCGTTGGGCAATTCTAGGGCATCAGGGTCGCTTAAGGCTCGAATAGCGGCTTGAATCACACT
>JAYWHB010000420.1:0-9316 GCA_043777915.1 Deinococcales bacterium | reverse complement strand
ATGAACACAGGCGGCAATGGCGACGGCTTTGTTGCCAGCTTAAGCGGTGCTGGTTTATTACCACTTGACCCTAACCTCAGCATTGTTTACCAATCAACCCTCGGCGCAGACGGCGATAGCTTCTACACTGTTGGTGCGAAAGGTACATTAAGCCTTATTCAAGGTTTAACTGGCGGCGCTTATTTCTCTCTTGCTGGCGAAGACATTGTTGGTACTGGCGCACGTAAAGATAGCGTTACCCGATTTGGTGTTGACTTTGCTGGTAAACTCTTTGGCTTTGTTGATTTGGCTGGCGAGTGGAACACAAGCAGCTTGACCCAAACTGCCCCTGCCCTGACCACCAACCGTGTTGCTTCGTTTGTTACCGTAGGCTTAGCATTTGATCCGTTTACCATTGCTGGTAACTGGCGCTTTGTTGATGATGCTTGGGGTAGTGCAACCACAGAAGGTAGCAATAACTTTACCGACGGCAGCACCAACGATGGTCCTTACGCCAATAACCAAACGGGCTTTGGGATTACCATCGGTGCAAAGAACTTGCTTGGTTTCCTCAACCTTAACGGTTACTTTGACAGCCGTTCACGCATCACTGGTTCGGCTTTAGGCAACGGTCCAGCACGTCCAGCAGGTATTAACTTCCAAGGTGGCTTGTTGACCACTAGCATGGATACCAACGGCGGCGCAACCATCAGTGGTTCAACCGACTTTGGTGTTGTTGTTGGCTTGGCTTTGGCTGGTTTTGACCTTCAAACCTACTTCTTCAGCGATGCAGAAAACGCTGCTGGTGTGGCTACCTATGGTCGCTCCGACCTTGGTCTGTCCATTGCTAATGCTGGTAAGTTAATCCCAGGTGTCAACGTCGTGGCTGGCTTTAATAGCAGCACCAACACCGTTGTGGCTGGTACACGCACATCAATCTATGCCTATGTTGATACATCGTTCAACTTGGCTGGCTTCACCATTGCTCCTAAAGCCTACTTTGGAAATCAAAACGGTACAGGTTCACTGGTTGCTGATAACACAACACTTGGTGCAAACCTTACAGTTAATGGTGATTTCTTGCTTGGCTCGAAGGTTGCTCTCGGTGTCGCTATTGACAGCCGTTCCGGTTCAGCCAACGCAAGCACATGGTTATTCAGTGCTGGTTTAAGCTGGGCAAACGGTCCACTCCCAGGCAGCACCTTTGGCGTGAGCTTCAGCACCCGCACCGACCTTGGACGTAGCGGAACTGGCTTTGGTCCTAGCTTTGCTGCTCCAGTACCATTTAGTGCTTGGGGTAGCGACGCGGCAGCGTCAGTTGTTTTGACTGGTATTGACTTTAACTTCAACTACTATGGTTTGGCATTCCGTTATGGATTGTTCAACCACACCAACATCACTGGCGCTCCAGTGGTGACATGGGGTTCACGCTTTACTATCGCTTACAGCCTCACATTCTAATCTTCTTAGAACTCGAGAAAAAAGCCCCCGCTTATGGCGGGGGTTTTCTTATGGTTATTAAAGCAGTGCCAGCAGTTCGGCTTCGCGTTCTCGAGTAACGCCACTTCGCCAAGTGTGGTTCTCTCGAGAATTTGCCCACTCGAGAACTTCTTTTATTGTTTCCTCGAGTGGACGAAATGCTAGTCCAGCACTCAGGGCGGCTTTAATAATTGTGCCGCTCACGGCTGCGTCAAGTTCAGGTATCCAAAGCGGAAGGCTGTCTGCACCCATCCAAGGGTTGACTTTGTGCTGCTCGAGAAAGTTCTCATTTGCCCAGTGAATAGTTGCATCAGAACCACTGACCCGTTTAATCGTTTCTAGCACATGCTGCATTTCGAGGCTCTGACTATTGAGGTTATACGTGCCAGTTAAGTTCTGCTCGAGCGCATGAATGGTAAATCTAGCCAGCGACAGCGCATCTATAAATTGTACCCCGTTGGTCGGTTCGCTTGGCGCAAGGACAGTGCCGCCCTTAGCGATGCGGTCTACCCAGTAGGTGAATCTGTCAGACGGGTCAAATGCGCCAACGATTAAGCCGGGTCGTAGGACAAGGGCTTTAGTGCCGTACTCGAGGGCGATTTCGCCTTCACACAGGGCTTTAAGTGCGCCATACGTTGCCCCCGTCACTTCTTCGGTGTCTGACTCGAGCATCGCAACAGGAGCGTTTTCGTCGTGGGCTTGGGTAAATTCTTTATAGACACTGATGGTGCTGATAAAACAATAACGTCCAACCGAGCGACTTAAAGCCAGTGCGCTGAGTTTAGCGATTCTTGGAATATAGGCGCTGGTGTCTATGACTGCATCCCACGTGCGCCCAGCCAGTTTTCCAAGGTCGGTTTCGCGGTTTCCCAGAATGTTCTCGAGGTCTGGGTAAGGGTTGCGGCTGCCTCGGTGAAAAAGGGTCAGTTGATGGTTTTTTTCTAAAGCAGCCGTGACCAAATGCCGTCCGAGGAATGCCGTACCACCGAGAATCAAGATGTTCATAAGTCCACCTTCCTTTTTTCTTTGGCGCTTTGGTAAGCAGCCAAAACCAGTCGCACGCTTTCACGTCCGTCTTCGCCGGTGCAAATGGGTTGGGTATTGTTTTTTCCAGACTCGAGAAAACTGGCAATTTGGGCAATGTGTCCGCCTTCATTACCGACTTTGTAGGTGGTGGTGTCTCGTGCGCCCCATTCTGTGGGTTGGCTGATACGGTGATAATGTTTTAAGTCTCGCGCACTTCCGCCCGTAAAACTGCATTCGAGTGTGCCTTTTGTGCCGTAAATCCAGAATCCTTCTTCAAAACCAACACTTGACCAAGAATTTTCAAGACTGCCAAGCGCCCCACTCTCAAACTCGAGGTGAGCCAACGCCAAATCCTCGACTTCGACAGGGTAGGCAAGGGTAGCAATTTGGGCGTAGAGGCTTTTCACATCGCCAGCTAAATGCCGCGCTAAGTCCATCAGATGACAGCCATTATCGAGCAGTGTTCCGCCGCCAGCCCGAGCATAGGTACTAAAAGTATCGGGAACGCGCCCCGAGCCACCCCAATCGTGGGATTGTCGCAAACGGATAAAAGTCACTTTGCCAAGTTCACCACTGTCAATAATTTGTTTGGCGCGTTGCACATACCAGTTAGAACGAAGATGATGCCCAGTTTGCAGCACAACACCTGCTTTTTTGGCAGCCTCAATCATTTGGCTGCATTCCTCGAGACTTAGACTCAGGGGTTTTTCGCACAGCACATGAACCCCGCTCTGAATCGCTTCCAAAGTCAAAGGCAGATGGAAGGCATTGGGGGTACAGACCGAAACCGCCTCGGGCTTGCTGTTCTCGAGTAATTGAGCAAAGGTCGCATAGCCACCCACAGCCCACTCGATTTCGCGTTTTGCACGCAATTCTGGGTTGACTTCGACAAAGCCAATCAGCTTTGCTCCTGCTTTTTCATAGCCTCGGTAATGGGTGGCGGCAATGTTTCCAGCGCCGATAATCGCAACGTTAATGGTCATAAAAACATCGTAACATCAACAGAAGTTTCTTTGAAAATCTTGCCCGAAAGCTCGAGACGGTTTTTCCTCATTTGAAAACGCTAAAATACAGTCATGAATCGCCGTAACACGCGGCAACGCGAAACCATTTTGGCAGTGCTTCACAGCGCCGAAGGACCTTTAACCATTCCAGATATTCACACTAGAGCCAAAGCCAACCTTGATTCGCTTGGGCTTGCTACCGTCTACCGTGCGGTCAACCGGATGCGTGATGACCAAGATATTCTCGAGGTCGAATTGCCCGGTGAAGAAGCCCGTTTTGAAGTACGCCGCGCCCACCATCATCATCATTTTCGTTGTCAGAGGTGCAATAAAGTTTTTGAACTTGATTTTTGCCCAGTCCATTTGCCCAGTGGCACGGTACTGCCCAATGGCTACCGAGTTCTCGAGCATCATTTAACTTTGTACGGCTTATGCCAAAGCTGTGACTCGAGAACCGCATGAGGGGCAGGAGAGAAATGAGGAAAGAGGAAAGAGGAAAGAAGGGCAGCCGGTTGCAACTTAAGGACTTATTCTTCATTATTATTTCATGGTTAATACTGTTTTTCTTCTCGAGTCACGTATTTGCCCAAGGCGAACCGCCACCTGCCATCAAAGGGGTGATTGAACGCCCTGCGGCTGTTGGTAGTGGCACAGACTTCGAGGTTCGGCTCGAGAATAAAAAATTGGTTGGTGTAGTAGATGACCTTGGGGTGGGTAAACTTGGGGCAACTGTCGAAGTCGTGGCGCAGACCTTAAGCAGTGGGGCAGTGATTTATCGCTTGTCCCCAGGTGATAACGCCGCTTATGTCGAAGGGACAATCACGAAGATTCTCGAGACTCCCGCCGATACCAGAGAACCCCAATTGCTCGAGGCGCGGCTTGGCACAGGTAAATTGGTTCAAGTGCAAGATGACTCACGGCGCTTTAAGGTCGGCGATAATCTCGAGATTTTCCCAACGCTTGGACCCGAGAACGAATTTATTTTGTATGCCAACGACCATGTACGCCGAGCGCCGCTTTTATGGCTGGTGATTTTATTTGTGGCAATTGCGGCAATTGTCGGGCGCGGCAAAGGAATTCGGGCGGTTTTAGCGATGGGTTTTTCTTTGGCTGTGATTTTACTTGCCATCGTGCCGGGCATCAGCAGTGGGTTTAATCCTGTATTGGTGGCAATTCTTGGTTCGACTGCAATTCTGGCAGCCAGTGTTTATTTTGTGCATGGTATCAATTGGACAGCCCACTCGAGTTTAATTGCAACTGTGCTGGCAGCCATTATTACCTTGGTTCTGGCTAATCTTTTTGCTTCGCTGGCGCACTTAACGGGTTTAGGGGCAGAAGAAGGGGCAATGATTCTGCAAATGAGTCAGCAAGCTGGGGTGAGCGTCAATCTTCGCGCCCTGATTATTGCGGGAATTCTGATTGGCGCACTTGGCGCACTGGTGGACAGCACCGTGGCACAAGCTGCTGTGGTGCGTGAACTGAGTAACATCAACCCAAATTTAGGCTGGCAAAAACTTTACCAAAGTGGCATGAGCGTTGGTTTTGACCACATCGGCAGCTTAATCAACACACTGGTATTGGCAAACCTTGGCTCGAGTTTACCGCTTTGGGTGGTCTTTACCCTTGGACAAATGAGTTTTCGGCAAGCCATTAACCTCGAGATGGTCGCCACCGAAATTATCCATGCCCTAATTGGCAGCATTGGGCTGATTCTGGCTGTGCCACTGGCAACGCTTTTGGCGGCTTGGCTTTTTGCGGGTGGGCGTTTTCCGGGGACAGACAATGTCCATAGCCACACCCAAGTGCTTGTGCCGCAGACCCGTTCGGATGCACTGGCAAGGGCGCTTGAAATGCCTATCGAAGAAACACGGCGCTCTAAACTTGACCCGAAGAAGCTATTAGGCGAACCACCAGAATAATCTTCACAAATTCCCACCTCAAAGTGTTTTAGACTAGATTCATGCGTATCTTGGTCAATCTTGTTTTATTTTTTATCGTGGCAGCAGCTTTTGCTTGGTGGTTACGTCCTTATTGGGGACGTTGGAAACGGCTCTACCAAGGCGCTAAAAATACCTTTAAGTTTGTGCGTCAGGTACGAGATGCGACTAAAAACGGTGGTTTCACGGTGCGTGGTGGCACAGACTTCTCGAGAACAGGACAAACCGATTTTTCTCAAGCCAGAACAAACCCCAAGACTGTGGATGTGACTCCAAAAATGGTGATTAAAGTCGGCTGTCCAGTCTGCAAAGAAATGCTTTCCGAAGCCCAACTCGAGGCGATGCGTTCGGGTGGGGTGCGTTGCCCAGCCATGACTCAAAAAGGGGCTAACTGCCCGTATTACGGACGGACACTGAATTAGGGCGTGGTAAGAAAACCGATTCGATGTGGGTGTACGACAAACTTGCTAGCGCATAACTCGAGATGGTCACAAAGAGACTTAAAAAAAGCCAGTACCAAGGGTTTTGTATCCCTGCGTATTTGAATTCGGAGTTGTGTAGTAAACGCACCAACTCGAGAATCAGGTAGTGCCAGATGTAAATACCAAAGGATAGTTTGGCGGTGTAACGACTAAAGCGATTATCGAGAATTTTGGGTAATCGGATGCTAAAAGCAGCACTAAATAATAAGAGAGCAATTAAGCTCGGGAAAATCGGAAAGGCATAAGGCTGCATTCCGATACTAAAAGCAAATTCTGGACTGTAGCGCACCAGCCAAACCCAAAGCGGAATCAGGACAATGGCGACTGTGGCAATCGTATCAAAGATTTTAGCTTTGCCGTTCTGCTCGAGTTTTTGCTGTTGTCGCCAAGCAATTGCCCCAGCGCAAAGCACCCCAAGAATGTAATGACTAAACCAGCCTAACGGGTTGTAATTGGGCATCCAGAATTTTGCGCCGCCAATCAGTCCGTACTCCCAACCGCGTTCTTGGCTGTTCGGCACAAGGTAATTAAGAATTAAAAAATGAAGCCCTAAAGCCAGCAGCAACACCGCCAACCAGTAAGTAAAAGCAAGGTTAGGACTGGTGTTAATAGCAACCTTATCAAAAGTCTTGGTGATGATTTTAGTGGTGCTGTTGCTGGTTATTTGTGTTTCGCCTCGGGTTAGGGTGCGGGTGTTGTGCTTCATCACTCGAGTCATTTGCTTGGTGGGGCGGAGGCGGGCAAGGGCAAATAAACCAAGCATAAAAAGTGGCATCAGCGCGTAACAAACCACTTCAAAACCAATACTCCAAAGTGGACCGTTCAGTTCTGTCGGAAAAAAAGTGGTGTAATGAAAAGCACTGCTAAAGCTCAGTCCAGAAAACAAACGCAACCACATCTGTTCACCCGGCTCGAGGCTACGCGCCACAATAAAAGTGACGATGAGCGCCACATAAAACCCCGGAGCAATGCGGACAAAACGGCGTTTAGCATACTCGAGTAGGTTCGGCATGGTTTTAGCGGCAAAATAGTTTTTCCAGAAAGGGAGGGCTAAAAGCATTCCAGACAAAACAAAAAAAGCACTGACCCCGTAACCACCAACCATCAAAAATGATTTTAATTCTAACAGCCACTTGGGGATGTTCTCTGGGCTGAGGCGCTGCCCAAGGTGACTCCAAACCACGGCGAGACACGCCACAGCCCGAACAAAATCTGCGCCATCCAAAACGTTTTTTGATACAGATTCAGGTAATGGTTGCCGCGCCAAGACTCGAGACCACCAATTTTTTTGGCTGACTTTGGTTAAACCAAAACCCTGTGCCAGTTGTGGCGCACAAAAAATCAGTAAAAGTAAAGCGGGGATAGAACCAATTGCGCTGGCAAGTAAAAATCCGTTGCTGTTGGCAAGAAACCCCAGAACTTGGGGGATGACTCGAGTCATTTCGCTTCGCAACATCAGTGTGGCAATATCGAGTTGATTCCAAGTGCCAATAAAGGTCAGCACCGCAATCGTGATTAAAACAGGGGTTAAGAGTGGCAGGGCAATTCGGCGATAAATTAGGAAATTGCTTGCTCCATCCACCCGAGCCGCCTCGACCAAGGATTTAGGAACGGCATGTAGACAAAACTGCCTGACCAAAAAAACCCCAATCGCACTGTAACAAGCCGGTAGCCAAATGGTTCTTGGCGTGTCTATCCAGTCTAAAAGTCGCATTTCCATCAGGTGCGGAATGGCACTGGAAAGGGCTGGAAAAACCATCGCAATTAAAACCACTAAAAATAGTTGGCGTTTATAGGCAAATTCGAGGACAGCAAAAGCAAATCCAGCTAAACTACTGGTCAGGGCAGCCCCAAAAGCCGCTAGACTCGAGATATACATGCTATTCCAGAGGTTGCGCCAGAACATTGGCATGTCGTGTTGTAGGGCATTGTAATTATTACTTAAATCCGAGCCAAGATTAAAGCCAAATCCCGAGCTATTCTGGCTTGTGCTGGTCAGATTGCCCCAGAAATCACGCCAGAAGCCACCAACTCCATCACGCTGAGCGCCAAGGCTTAAGTCAAAGTCCGGACGGGCTTGTGGGTCAAAACTCGAGTTCCCTTGGGTAGTCTGAAAAAAAAGCGTCAGCAAAGGCAATACACTGAGTAAAACCATAAAGACCATCGCCAGTTTAATCAAAATCACTTGAACAGGCACTAAATTGAGCGGTGCATGATCAGACTCGAGACCCGCAGGGCTTTCTAAACCCGTGAAGTTGCGTCCAAAAGCAACATAGGCAATGCCAACCAAAAGCATTAAAACCAATAAAAAGACCCATGTCTGGGCGGCTGCCATCGAAAAATTGCTGTAATGAAAAGCCGTGCCGAAAATAAAACCGGGGACTTTACTGTTTTCAAAATCCGAGTAATCGCCGCGCCAAGCGTTGGCTTGCAAACGCTGAACAATACTGATGCTGATTGCCACAAATGCCATTGGGCGCATCATTGGAAAAGCAATGCTTCCCAGTTGCCGCCAGAAACCCGCCCCGTCAAGTTGGGCTGCCTCGAGCATACTGCGTGGGACGCTCGAGAGTGCCATTAAGTAAAGCAAGACATTCCAACCAAAACCATTCCAAATTGCCGAAAAAATATCCAAGCCAAAATCTGGAATCTCTATACCAATCAAACCAAGCACATCATTTAGCGGGTTTTTGAACAATTCAAAAAAGAAACTCAGACCACTGCTAATCGCAATTGGCGCAACCAACATTGGCACAAGCAACAACGCCCCAAGTGAACCCAAAGCCCGCTTTAAGACCAAATGCAGCCCAAAAGCGGCTGGAATCGCCAAGGCATGTTGCAATACGAGGGCGGGCAGACCCTCGAGCAGAGAGCGCAGCAGCGCTCTCCAAAAAGCAGGGTCGGTGAAGACAAAGCCATAAAAACGCAAACCCCGAAAGTAAAATTCACCAGTCCCCTGAATTGGATCCCATAAAAAAACCGAGATAAAAAAAGTAAAGGCTAGGCTAAAAATGCCAAAGCCAACAAACAAAACAAAAAAAGGCAACACAAACCATGTGCCGCTCGAGATACTGAATCGGGCATCGGTTTTTTGAGGTTTTGCCAAAGACCCAATCATTAGGCAAGCCAACGTGCAAAGAACCGCAATTTCTCGAGTCCTTGAACGCTCTGACCGCCTTCATGATTATTGTATGGGTAAACCCGAATCTCTTTTTGCCCCGCGTGATGATTGTAAGCAGCATAAACCGTACTGGGTGGGCAGATGTCGTCCATCAAACCAACACTGTAAAGCGCGGGGCTACTGGTGCGCTTGGCAAAATTGATGCCATCAAAATAAGACAGGGTGCTAAAAACCTGCTCGAGTTGGTCACGGTGCATTTTTAGGTACTGGGTGATTTCACCGTAGGGG
>JAYWHB010000419.1:0-3349 GCA_043777915.1 Deinococcales bacterium | reverse complement strand
TCAATGGGGAATTGTTAAAATTAACTCAAATAAAGATATGCAGCCATGCAAAAGTTGAAATTACTTATCACTATTTGAAAAAATTTTTCATAAAACTTATAGCTATAGCCTTCTCAACGAGGGCGCAACTCGAGATGAACTTCTAAATCCAAAGCTGCTGCGTAGCGCGTTAAGGTTTTTAACTCGAGGTTGGCGTGGGCTTGCTCGAGATACACGCTCAAACAGAAACTTGGGCTTGTTAAAACGTTTGGCTTTGGAAATTGCCAGTTAGAATTTACTCAACGATCAGCATCGCATCACCAAGACTGTAAAAACGATAGTCAGACTCGAGGGCAACTTGATATGCGGCTCTCATGGTTTCAAACCCTGCAAAAGATGCCACCAGCATTAACAGAGTCGAACGCGGTAAGTGAAAATTGGTAATCATGGCATCCACAACTTTTAAGGTTTGTGGTGGACGAATAAATAAGGCACTTTCCCTAGCGCCAGCTTGCAAGGTTTTTCCATCCCATGCTGTCTCGAGGGCGCGAACAGAAGTTGTCCCCACGGCAATCACTCGACGATGCTCGAGTTTAGCGGTGTTGATTGCCAACGCGGTACTTTTTGGGATTTCAAAGGGTTCGCTGTGCATGACATGACTTTCGATGCTTTCAAGCACAGGTTTGAACGTCCCAGCCCCAACATGCAGTGTAATCGGACAAAGCTGCACGCCCTTATTTTGTACTGCTTCGAGCAATTCTGGGGTGAAGTGCAAACCAGCCGTTGGTGCTGCCACGCTTCCAGCATCTTTGGCATAGACGGTTTGATAGCGTTCTCGAGCCAGCGCAGAGTCGGCAATGTATGGTGGCAGTGGAATTGCGCCCAAGGTATCCAAATGCGGTTTAATATCACTCGAGAAGCGCAGTAACCTCGCACCGTCCTCAAGAATTTTTTCGATAACCGCCGTAATTCCATGCCCAAAACTCAGTTCGCCGCCAATCGAAACTCGTTTGGCGGGTTTTAGAAAAGCACTCCAGACACCAAGCTCGAATTCACGCAGCAACAACACTTCGAGTTTTCCGCCCGTGGGTTTATGCGCCTCGAGACGGGCTGGAATCACTTGGGTTTGATTGATAACCAGCACATCGCCAGCTTGTAAATACTCGAGGACATCCCTAAAGATACGGTGTTCAAAGTCCAGTTTGCCTCGGCGTACCACCAACAGCTTGCTCGAGTCTCGGGGTTCTGCGCCAACTTGGGCAATCCTAGAATCGGGTAGTTCAAAATCATAATCGGTCAAATCAAAACCATCGGGCATGGCTCGAGTATAACCGTCGGACATGACTCGAGTATAACCAACAAAGCCACCTGTTTTTCAGGTGGCTTTTATCTACATCGGCTTATTTTTTAGCGGTCAAACTGTCTAAGTTTAGTAAGAAATTACCACTTGATGGAATCATGATGGTTTGAATCGTTGGGGCTAATTTCTCGGCAATGGTTAATTGAATCAGTTGCGGATTTTCTTTTAAGGCACTGGCACGTAAACGTAAGCTCTTGGCTTCTCCTTCGGCTCGAGCCACGGCTGCTTTGGCATCACCACTGGCTTTCACAAAAACCGTATCGGCACGGATTCGTTCAGCATCACGGTTGTTGCGTTCGGTTTGGACACGCTGTTCGGCGGTTTGTTTTTCTTCAATGGCTTTGGCGACACTATCTGGAATTCGTAATTCACGCAGTAACACCGCTTTTAATTCGATGTTAGATTTTAAGAACTCTTTCTCGAGGGTTTTAATAATTACGGTCTCGAGTTCTTTGCGTTTGGTGCTGATCAGTTCGCCAGCATTAAATGAACCAATGCCGTTTCGCACCTCAGAGCGCACAATTGGGCGAATCACAATTTCTTCATAATTGGGTCCGATTTCTTTGTGCAATTCTGGGGTTTTGGATGGAACGATTTGGTACTGCACCGTAATGTCAGCACTGATTTCAAGTCCTTCCCTTGATAATGCTTTGATGCTTTCGTCCTTGTCCGGTCTGCCTTCGCCGCGTCTCGAGAGGGTCATTTCTTGCAAACGAGCATTGTAATAGGTGACAGACTCAATTCCGGGCGTTATAAAGTGCGTTCCAGCCAGTAAGACATCGGGTTTCAAGCCACTGAACCGGTTAGAAATCACCCCTGCCATGCCGACGGGTACACTGACCAGAGCGGCAGCGCTGATGCTGACAAAAATTCCAAAGACCACCCCAATTAACCCCACAGGGCGCAACCGTGCCAAGGGTTTCTGTGCAAAACTAGCGATGATTGCGGCAAGTCCAGCTAAAATCAGTAAAACTCCAAATCCCATATTCGTACCTCCATTCTTACAGTACGCCTAAACTGAGGTTTTCGTTCCTTAATCCTCGTCACTGTTAGAAGTCGCTAATCTTCGTCGCCGCCCGATGTCACCGTCGCACGTTGACCTGCCATCCACTCGAGACCAGCCCAGATAAATTCATCTAAATCGCCGTCCAGCACATTGGCGGGGTTGTGCTGCATTACACCTGTGCGGTGGTCTTTGACATATTGTTTATCCAGCACATAACTACGAATCTGACTGCCCCATTCGATGCTTTTTTGTTGTCCACGGGCTTTGTCTTCGATTTCGCGTTTTTTACGCATTTCCATTTCATAGAGTCTCGAGCGCAAGACCGTAAAGGCTTTGTCCTTATTTTTGAGTTGGCTGCGTCCGTCTTGGCAGACCACAACAATCATGTCGGGTGTTCCAGCTTTATAGGTTAGGCGCACCGCACTATCGGTGGTGTTGACTCCCTGTCCACCGTGTCCGCCAGCCCTAAAGACATCTATCCGAACATCACTTGGGTTAATTTCAACTTCCGAGGCATCCTCAATTTCGGGCATGATTTCGATACTCGAGAAACTGGTCTGGCGTTTGCCTTGGGCATTAAATGGTGAGACCCGCACCAAACGATGTACCCCCGCCTCAGAGCGCAGTAGCCCATACGCCCGTTCGCCACGCACAATCAATTCGGCATAAGTAATCCCCGCTTGGTCGCCAGCCGTGACATCCATCAGTTCGACGGCAAACTCATGGCGTTCGGCGTAGCGCGTAATCATTCGCAACAACATTTCTGCCCAGTCTTGGCTTTCTGTGCCACCAGCACCCGGTTTAATCACCAGAATCGCGGCAGAATCGGCGTGATGGACATTAAAAAGTGTTTCTTTATAAAGTGCATCCACCCGAGTGGTTGCCTCGAGTAAATCTGGCTCGAGTTCGGCACGTTCGCCTTCGGAAGCCACTTCGAGCATTTCTCCTAAGCCCAGTACATCCGACTCGAGACGCATAAAATCATCCACTATGCGGCGCAAACC
>JAYWHB010000418.1:0-3351 GCA_043777915.1 Deinococcales bacterium | reverse complement strand
GGCTTGTAAGGCTGCCATAGCCTCTAAACTGCACTGACGCTGTTTGGCTTTATATTGCAAAGCATCATCTAAACGTATGCGACGATGCACACCAACTGACCGAAACGGAATCACGCCTTTCTCGAGTAAGCCAATCGCATATGGACGAGAAACATTCAGCAGGTCGGCTAATTCAAACGAACTTAATTCAGTCTCGAGTGGTAATACAGCAACGTTTTTTCCAAGTGCCATCGCTTCGAGCATTTCACACAGTAAATGAATGGCAGGAACGGGCAAGGTTAAGTTGACTGCCTTGTTTTGAGGATACTGCAAAGCTATTTGTTCAAGTGCGACTCGAGCAATTGCCGAATCCTGAGCATTGAGGTTCTGGACTGAAGTGTTCATGAAAGTAGTTTAGCTACGAAGTGCAATAAATGCAATAGATGCAATGTATTGGAAGTTTCTTGCGAATCTTTGTACAATCCTCGAGTGACCACACCTTTTCTTCTCAACATCAGTGTTTTTGTTCTTATCCACCAAGGCTCGAGCATTTTGCTGCTGCACCGCAAAAATACGGGCTGGCAAGATAATAAATGGAGTTTACCCGCAGGTCGGCACGATGGCGGCGAACCTCTACCCGAAGCTGCTGCAAGGGAATTACTCGAGGAAACGGGCTTAATTGTGCAACCAGAAAACCTCGAGATGGTGCATCTTCAACACCATAAAATCGGGCGCGATGGCAAAGAATGGCTTGGCGTGTTTTTTTGTGCTTCGAGTTGGACTGGCACACCAACCCTGCTCGAGCCAGATAAGCACGATGCCGTAGCGTGGTTTGATGTATTACCAGATACGATGGTGGATTATGTGCGTTTGGCAGTTGAAAAAATTACTCTTGGTCAAAGGTTCTCGAGTATTGACTGGTAGAATAACCTCATGAACAAACTCCATCTCGAGATTAACTACAGCAGCTTATTAAACCTACCCGAAACCTCGAGTGGCTACAGAAAAACCGATGCCGAACGTCTGACCATGATTGCCGAAAAAGGTTACACAGGCGTACAAGGCGGCGACCCAAACCTAGTTCGGGCGGCAGAACTTCGTTTTACCGACAGTGGCAGCGTGCGAAAACACAGCGATGCCAATGCCGTGGCTCGAGCCGCCGTTATTTCCAAAGCCGAAGCCGTCACAGTCCATGTTGGTACAGGTTTTGAAGACGACCTACAAATGGATGCCTTGTTACGCGCCATTCTCGATGCAACCCAAAAACACCAAATCCCAATCTACATCGAAACCCACCGTGCTACGATTACCCAAGATGCTTGGCGCACGGTGCAAGCTGCCAAGGTGTTTCCAGAATTGCGTTTTAATCTTGATTTTAGCCATTGGTATACCGGTCTCGAGTGGGTTTACGGCGATATGGAAGCCAAACTCGAGTTTATTGCTCCTGTGCTTGACCGTGTGCGCTACATTCATGCCCGAATAGGCGATAGCGGCAGTATTCAAGTTGGCTTGAAGACCCCCGATATGGAGCGCCACATTGCTGTTTTTGAAAGCGTTTGGACTCGAGCCATGCAGGGATTTTTAAGTACGGCTGAATCATCCGAAGTGCTTTCGTTTGTCCCAGAATTGCTGCATTCCAGCATCGGTTATGCTCGAGTTTTCCCGAATGCAAGTGGTGCATATGTTGAGGAATCAGATCGGTGGCTCGAGTCTTGGCAACTTGCCGAGCTTGGCAAACAGTGCTTTGATAAAGCATTACAAAGCACCAACTGAATGCTATGGCTGTTTTCTCGAGAAGCCTATGAGTAGTGCTTCAATACCAGTTTCAAAACCTGCTTTGGGTCCACTTGCTCCAAATTGTCCACTGCGTTCAAGGCTGCAAAAACCATGAACAAATGCCCAGAATGCAACGGCTGAATTGGTGTCGTCAGGATTTCCTGTGACTGCGCCAATAATTTGCAGTAGAGTTGTCCAGAGTTCTTTGGGGTTTCCTGTACTTGAATAGATATTGGGTGTGTGCATGAGGGTATAGAGATGAGGGTGTTCTTGGCTGAACAAAAGGTAGGTTTTGGCACAGGTTCGTAACGCATCGGCAGGGGTTTGTTGGCTGATTTGGTTGAACAATAATCTTTGCAGTTGTTTTGAACCTGTTTCAATCAAGGCTTCTTCAAGGGTTGCTTTGTCTTTGTAGTGACGGTACAAACTTGGGGCTTTCATTTTGAGTTGAGCAGCAAGGTGTCGCATTGAAAGTTCTTCTGGACCATTGTTCTCGAGTATTTCAAGGGCAGTAGCAAGAATACTCTCGGGGTCTGTTTTGGCTGGGTAAGGCACGTGAACAGTGTACGCCTTGACAAGGTGAATTTCAAGGATTACACTGTTCGCATTCAAAACAAACACTGTTTGTTTTGTTTTTGGAGGACAATATGGGAATCAGCAAACACGGCAAATACCTCACCCAAATCACCCGACTTGGCGCATTTAACTGCTATATGGTCAGCGAACCAGACGGACTCACCCTCATTGACACCAACTTACCAGGCAGCAGTAAAATGATTTTAGCCACAGCCCAAAACCACGGGGCAAAGATCCGCCGAATCTTACTCACCCACGCCCATGGCGATCACGCAGGTTCACTAGAGACTCTAAAAACACTCATCCCAGAAGTCGAAATCATGCTCTCGAGCCGAGAAGCCCCATTTCTTGCAGGAAACCATCAACTCAAACCCTCAGAACCACAAAACAAAGCAGGTGGTAACTTTATCACCACACAACTACAACCCAACCACTTACTTGAAGCAGGCGAACGCATCGGTTCACTTGAGGTCATCGCTACCCCCGGACACACCCCCGGACACATCGCTTTCCTTGACACTCGAGACGGCACAATCATCGCAGGAGATGCAATGGGAACAATCTCACGAACTTGGGTAACAGGCGAATTCATCCCACTGTTTCCATTCCCAGCTTTTGCAACATGGCATAAACCCACCGCACTCGAGAGCGCCAAGCACCTGCACGGCTTACGACCAACACGCCTAGCTGTAGGACATGGCAAGGTTCTCGAGCAACCACAATATGCCATGCAGCAAGCTATTCTTAGAATACAAAAAACGAATGATACTGAATTAGCTTAATCACTCTCATTTGACCATCTTGACCCTGAAAGCGCCACCTACTTGACCACATACGCACACCTTTTTACTCGTGGAATAGCACCTTCTTGACCCGAATCAGAATGGCAGAACAGTCAGAGTAACCAAACAAACACATGCTTTTTCTAAGTACACGTCAAAACTTTTAACCCGCGCTTAAGAGCGTGAATTCCGATACGGTAATTGCGTCAAAACAAACCGAAAGGAATTCACCTATGAA
>JAYWHB010000417.1:0-3360 GCA_043777915.1 Deinococcales bacterium | reverse complement strand
TGTATTTTTGAAGCGCGATTCTGGCTTGGCTTTCTGTTTTTTGGAAGTCAGGGAGCATGTGCTGATTTTATAACCCCCAATCCTGAGATGCACCCTCTTCACGAAAAAGTATTTCTCGAGCGGCAGCATATCGGATATTATAAAAATTTGAGTGCAACCTAGAACTTATTTGGGTAACTCCACCACTTTTAATCTCGAGCCGCCAACAAACACCACACTCGAGCCGTTGGGTGAAACTTGCCAATCATCGCTGGCAACTTTACTTTGTAAATCGGCTAGTTTTCGCTGTTTGCTTTTTGCTAAATCCCATTCATACAGCACATGGCTTTGACTGCTTTGTATCGGAATAAAAACCACCCGACTTGTATCCCTAAAACGGTACGAACCAAACCATGGCAGTTTTTGTTTTTGACCAGTACGGGTATTTAAGCTAAACATTCCATTTCTGGCTTGGCTGTCAAATGCCACGTAATACAAAACATATTGCCCATTTTTAGATAGGCTGATGCCTCTAAAATTTAGGGCGCTCGAGAAGGTTTTTAAGTTCCTTGTTTTCAAATCAAGCTGCATTAAATCACGGTCTCGAGCGCTGACTTTTTGCTTGCCATTTAAGAGTAAGGCTTCTTCGCCCAGCCAACCGCTCAGCCCACCACCGTACAAAACTGCCACGGCTCGAGTATTGCTTAAACCCAAACGCGGCTCGAGGGTTAAATTTGCCACATAGACTGTGGTTTGTAACGTGTCAAAACGGCTGCTCTGCCCTGAAACTGTCCATGCCAGTTGCTGTTCAGACGGGGAAAACAAAACACTGGTGGCTGGAATACTGACCCGTTCACCCGTGGCTAAGCGCTCGAGAATTGTGTTTACACCGTTCAAAATTGCAAATCGCTCGGATGATGAAAGCCGCACCACACTCGAGAATTCTCGTTTGGCAGAAGCTGGATTATCCGTACCAATGCCGTAAATCGCGGCTGGTTCGGCATTGGGCTTGTCAATAAACAGCACACGGCTCGAGTCTTTGCTCCAAAAAGGGGCAACACAACACCCAGAACTCGAGATCGAAAATGGTACACCCACCGGATTGCTTGAATCATCGCTGGCACTGCTGCCGCTTTGGTAAATTCGGCTTGGGTAGCTCAGGGTTCGGTCATTGGCTGCTACGGGGTACGGACGTGCGTAATCATTTAATAATGCCCCACCACGTCTGGCATTGGGTTGATCTTGTAGACTTTGCCACTGACGCGGATTGTTTAGGTCGCGTTGATAACCACGCCCAAAACTCCCTAGCAACGCCAGGGTATTCCAATCGGCATTGATGTAACCGACTGGATTTAAGAAACGCTGATGGCTACTATCTCTAATCTCGAGATGTAAATGGGGAGCGCTGTAACAAGTCAGTTGCGAGTCTCCGGATAATCCAATTTGTTGCCCTTTGCTGACTCGCTGCCCGATGCGTAGGTTTGATCGGCGTAACAAATGCCCGTATAAACTGGATAAATTTCCCGCGTGTTCAAGCACCAAATTATGTGGGGCGCTACCGTGCGAACCGTCTATTTCCGAGACCACACCATCCCCAATTGCGAGGACTGGCGTGCCGCACTTGGCGCTAAAATCCATACCAAAATGAATCCCCTGCCCAGAACGATAATCCGAATTGCGTCGTCGGTATGCCCCCGTGGTATTGCCATACAACTGCCCAAGCAGCCATGTATTGACACTCGGCGCACCCGCAAAAGGCAAAGAAAATTGTTTTGATGGCGGCGCAAGCCGTGAAATTGGTAAAGCTGGCGCGGAGTGCGACAGGGCAACCGAAAAAAGGCTCAGTCCGAATACAACCAGCGCCACTCGAGAATTCATACTTTTGGTTATACGTTTTTTTTGACCTGATTGCAGCGTGTTAGGCTACGTTATTTAAGGCTGTGTGACCACATCAGGTAGCCTTCTTCGCCATCAAAAGAGATGCCTTTTTTGACTAGGCAAAATTCTATTCTTAAGGTCAGTGAATAGTCTGTATGTGTGATGTGGCGCTGAATGTAATCCAGTAATTCTTCAACCATATGGTGGGTGATGCTCGAGTGGGCTTTGATGGTGCAAGAAGCCAACCACCACGGATGCGTTTGTCCAGCGTCACGCAGCCAAATAAAACCATAATCTGGCGGTGTTTTGTAAGCATCGCCACGCGGGATTTGATGAGTGTTACTTTCAGTTAAGCGAAACACTAAGTCTTTTTCAGACCCGTAACAGACAACGTTTAAGTGTATTTTACCCAATGTGAATTCAAAGGATTTCATGGCTAACTTTTGCCGCTTTTGGAGTACCCAATCGTGGGTTTTGTAGCAGAATGCCGTTGTGGTTCATCAGAAAGAAATGTTACCAAAGGGATATTGAGGTGGCAAGGGTACTCGAGAATGCAAGAGGCTAAATAATCCCAAAATCCCTAGCCAGCCCACTGCTAAAGCAAAAGCAAAAGTAGGGTGGGCTTTGCCCACGCAAACCACAACAGTTAAACTACACCATGTCAAATTACCGCCGCTCAAGAATAGGCAACACCTATTTTTTTACAGTGGTCAGGAGAATCAAGAGCAAAAATCCTAACACTCCCACACAGCATTATAGCAATACGAGCAGCTTACAAAGCCACCCAAGTCCTGATGCCATTTACCCAAGACGCAATAGTGATACTCGAGGATCATCTACACACCATTTGGACACTCCCAGAAAAGGACACTGACTACAGCAAACGTTGGGCGTATTTCAAAAAAACTTTTTCACAGCAATACCTTGCCCTTGGGGGTCTTGAACAAAGCATTCGAGATTCCAAAAAGCGCAAACGAGAACGCGGTATTTGGCAACGCCGATTTTGGGAACATACCATTACAACCGATGAACGATACTCGAGGCTGATGGATTACATTCATTACAACCCTGTGAAACACGGGTATGTACGTTGCCCAAGTGATTATGTGTACTCGAGTTTCAAGCAGTGTGTAGAGAAAAAATTGTATTGCGAGGATTGGGGATGTTTGCGAAATGGGATTCTCGAGTTTGATGTTGATGCGTGGGTGGGGGAATAGTTGGTGTGGGCGAAGCCCACCCTACGCGGCTCTAGCTACACCACCAAATCCTAATCCAGCCCACTGCCGAAAGCCTATACAGTGGGCTGGATTTTGAGCGCCAGCCATGAGCCATTGCCAGCGCTCGAGGCATTAGTAGTAGGTGTTGCCTAGCACATCCAAACGCAGTGTGAAAACGTCAGTACTGCCAGCACTTGTATTTCCTGCGAATGCGACACCTGAACCTGCCTGTCCTGTGACATAGGAATTGCCACTCGAGTCAAGGGCAATACCATTGCCAATATCA
>JAYWHB010000416.1:0-9352 GCA_043777915.1 Deinococcales bacterium | reverse complement strand
ACCACCAAACAACGACCACTGATTGTGCATAACATTGGTTCTGGGGCGCAACTCGAGGATATACTTTTTGCTTGGAAATTACGAATGCGCTTTCGCTTTTTTTAACGAACAATCCCGCCGCGTCTCGAAGAAATTAGTTTCATACCGCTACTATAGTTGGGCAGCGTCACACGAGCGTCACACGGGTGTGTGACGCTTTTGAATTACCAATCCCGTTGGTGGAAAGCGTCAAAGGTTGTACTCGTATTACATGTTTAGAGCGCTCAAAATACAAGGAAATCATGGCTTTTATAATGCTTCTTGGCTCTCCCCTCACCGTACTCTCGAGAAAACCTGCTGTAATGCAGCCTATGAAACGATTCTTTTTGTTGTTTGTCTCGAGTCTTGGTTTTGCCCTTGCCGCCCAAGCTGGTTTTGTGGCACAACCATATGGCGACCAAATTGTGGCAGATGATGGCAGTGTGACCTTACCGCAGGGCGGGTTAATTAAGGACAATAAACACGGTATTTCAATAGATGCCAAATACATCGAGTACAAAGACAATGTGTATTTACGCGCCAAAACTGCCAAGCTCAAGAACGCCTCAGGGCAAACCTTATTCAGTCCAAACATCAATTATGTGATTGCGGCTGACCGTATGGAAGTGGCTGGGGCGCTGACCTATTCTGACGAGAACGTATCTGGCTTAAATGCGGCTCGAGCCGTGGCATACCCAGATGCCAAACGAATTGTGGCTTGGAACATCTCGGCGGGGAATCCAAGCATTAAAGCCGATGCTGCGGTCTTTGATGACAACAACAATCAGGTGTTTTTGTACGGCAATTACTTCTATAAATCAACTGATGGCAAAACCAGTAAGCAAAGAAACGGCGCAACCGCCATGCTTCTGGTTAATTTCAGCAACCAAAACCGAGTGACCTACCAAGAAGGCTCGCAAATTTCAAGTGCCATTGCCAAGTCCTACACGGATTTAATCGCCAAAAAGTAAACAATTCATTTTTGCTGTGCCATAATGCCGCTCGAGTTTTTTGGAGGTATTTTCGATGCGAAAATTATGGCTGGTCTTATTGTTACTTTTAACGCCTTTTGCGTATGCTGCTAAGTGCAGCGAGAAAGATGTCAGCATCACCACGGTTGAAGGCATTGGTACGGTCTATTCCTCGAGCGACGTTGCTGATGAACTCGAGGTGCGCTTTATTGATGCTTGTTTTGAACGCAGTGGTTGGACACTCAGAGCGCCACTTTTAATTGTCCGCGAAGACCCAGCCGGAGCGTTGGTCAGTGCCGACAACGCTAAAATCGAATCCGAAGGGGCAAATGGCACAGTCAAACGCTTAACGGCTCGAGGTGAAACCACCAATTTAGAGGGTTTAAGGCTGCGGCTCGAGAAGTCTTATAAAATAGATGGTTTTGCCAGTTCTCGTTATGATGTGGTGGCAGAACGTGGGCAATTGGTCGGTAAACGCCTGACCTTGCAAAACGCGGTTTTTAATAAATTATCGGATGTTGGCGTGACCACCGAGCGTTACCAAGCTGCCAGTGCAGTTTTAGAAGATAACCGTGCCACCTTAAATCAATTGCTATTTGGCAGTCCGCAGTTTGGGTTATCGGCGCAACTTGGCTCGAGTAATGCAAACGGGGTGCAACTTAGTGGCGTAAATGGTTTGGTTGGACGCAACAGCGCGGGGTCAGAAATTGGCTTTAGTGCCGATAGTGCTTTAAGGCTCGAGAATGGGGTTTACCGTCTCGAGAACACCACCCTGAATTTGTTTGGCATACCGCTTTTTATTGGGCGGATGGATTACGACCCGCGTTGCCCATTTGAAGTGCCTTTTGTATTCGGCATTGCTAGGGGTTTAACTTTTGGCTTGGAGAATTTGCTGCTGACTTGTGATGGTAAAACCCGTGGCACATTTGCGGTGTATGACTTATTTGGCAAAGCCAGCACTGCACCCTTTACTAGTGTTATGGCACTTGGCTTATCGGTAACGTATACCGACGGCACAAGTTCATACTTTATTGGACAACCTCGAGCCGCTTCTTTTCGTGCAACCGTACAACACGAACCTTTAACTGGCTTAACCAGTGCCTTTTCGCTGGATACGGGCGCAAGAATCGAATCGCCATTGGTCAGCCTTCGCAGTGCCGAGGGACGAATTGGCATTGCCTATAACTTTGACCAAATTCAGCCCTTCACCATCCGCCCAAAACTCGAGCTTGGCACAGTCGGCGAAAGCCTAGGCTTGGTAACTCGAGACTTTCATGGCTTTGTACGCGGCAATCTGGGCATTAACTTGGCGTATAACCTTGCTGGATTTACCTTTTCGGGGGCTTGGGCTGGGCGCATGACCTATTATTTTGGGGATACGTGGAACGGCTTTAATGTGGATTACACCAGCACTTTAGGCATTAGTTATAGCTTGCCAAGTCTCGGCAGTGCTGGTTTAACCTTTGCCAACACCGAGCAACCGATTATTCCACCTTTTGCCACCCATACCCTGACCCCGATCACCACAATCGGCGCAAACCTAAATCTTGCCCCAGTCATTCAACCGATTGTCTTAGGTTACGCAGGAATTGCTTTTGAAAGTCCGACCCTCAGTTTTACTTTGCTCTATAACTTACGCCGTTGGACTTGGGTCAATCAAAGGGCTGACCTTGGTTTTACCGTCTCATTTTACGATGGTTCAACCCCAACTGACCATCTTGGCAATTTATTTCAAACCCCGCTCATCAGTTTTTCACCTCGAGCCAACTTTGATTTAATCACCAATAGAGGCAGCGCTGGTGCGAATCTGACCTATTTTGGTTTAAGTTTAGCCTATACCTTAGGGTTTGACATTGAAATTCCAACTGGTGCATTTAAGTTAAATTTTGGTCTCCGCTTGCGGTAAATCAGCTATGAGCTATGAGTCTCAAAGCTCATAGCCTTTCTCTAGCGCCAAATGTTTTGTGGTGAGGCTGCAATTTTAACTAAGAAACGGTACGCCACATCGAGGGCAGCCCGAACATCACCAATTTGTACGGCTTCGCTCGGGTGATGCGAAATACCACCGGGTGAACGAATAAAAAGCATGGCAGTGCGGGTGATGCCAGCTAAAATCATGGCATCGTGACCCGCGCCAGATGATAATTCAAAGCGCTTACGCCCAGAGTCCTCGAGCGCATCGCCTAAAAAACCAAGCAGCATTTCATCACAGTGGCTCGAGGCTTGTTCGAGTAAAACGATGTGGCTAAAACCAAGGTCGCGTTTTCGGGCGGTGTGCCAAGCAAAATCGAGCAGTTCTGCCACAGCCCGTTTGCGGGTTGCGTCCTCGAGATGTCGCACATCTAAACTCAGCGTTGCCCGTTCAGGAATGACATTTCCAGCGCCGGGTTGAACTTCTAAGATGCCGACGGTGGCAACCAACCCGGGTGTGAGTTTGGCAAAACGTTCGACCTCGAGTACCACTTGAGCGGCGGCGACCAGTGCATCCTTACGAAGATTCATTGGGGTTGTACCCGCATGACCAGCCTTGCCAGTCAGGGTGAGGGTGGCTCGAGTTTGCCCAGCGATGCCTTGCACCGCGCCAAGGGCTAAACCTTTGGCTTCTAAAACAGGACCTTGTTCGATGTGCAGTTCTAAGTACCCCAACAATTCCCCTGCTCGAGCCGAAGCCATATCAAAGGGGTTTAAGCCAAAGTCAGTCATGGCTTGGGCAATGCTGACTCCGTTTGCGTCTTGTTTCTCGAGAATGTCTGGGCTAAGCGTACCCACCACCGCCCGAGAACCAATAAATGGCAGGGCAAAACGCACCCCTTCTTCTTCAGAAAAAGCAATAATCTCGAGACCAAATGGCAATTTCGTACCCGTCATTTGCAGCGCTTTGGCAAGCGCAATGCCCAACATCACACCGATAATCCCATCGTACTTTCCAGCGTTCGGCACAGTGTCCACATGTGAACCAATCATGAGGGTGCGTGGGTCGCTCATTCCCTCGAGCCGCCCAATCACATTGCCAGCCGCATCTATTCGCACGGTTAGCCCTGCTTCACGCATCCACATGGACAAGAGTGTTTGGACTTCTTTCATTGGGTACGATAAAAAAGTTCGGGTAATTTGATGAGTTTCTTCGCTCAGCAACGCCAAGTCATCGCAGCGCTCGAGAATTTGAGCCACAAGTGTAGATAAAACGCTGCCCTCGAGTGGCACGGGTTGCACTGCAAAATCATCATCCATGCCAAACAGTTTAACTCGAGTTGACACAATTGGGCATTAAGTAAAACAGCATACGTCCCCCGTCAAACCAGCCATAATGCGCCAATGGCAAGTTTATTTTTTGGATTATCGTGGGTTATTTTGGCTGGTTTTGCAGCCTTGTGTATTTGGGCTTTGGTTCATTTGCTACAAAAGAAAACCGAGTTGCCAAAAATGTTTTTTCTGGCACTCAATGCCACCCACATCGTTTATATCGCAGCTTTAACGGCTGGATTTTTATCTGGCGGCGGTTCGCTTGGCATCCGCTTTGTGATTGAATACACGATGCTCTACATTGGCGGTGGAATTATTTACTCGAGGGGCTTAATCGGTGGTGGATTCTGGTGGAAAATCCTGCGTGACCCACCCAAAGTTGTGCAGGGAATGGTCATGGCAAATGGTTGGTGTTTTGCGGCGGCGCTTGGCTACTTGGCTCGAGGAGGGCTGTGAGCTATGGGCTTTGAGCTTTGAGCTTTGAGGAAAACCTTAGCGCGGTACAAAATGATGCTGCCCACACCTTGGTTCGTAGGCTTCGGCTGCACCAACCATAATCACGGGGTCGTCAAATCGGGCTGGCATTCCATTGACCAAACGCTGGGTGCGGGTGGCGGGTGCGCCGCAGACTGGGCAAATGGCGGTCAATTTTTCGACATGTTCGGCTCGAGCCAGTAAATCGGGCATAATCCCAAAAGGCTCACCACGAAAATCGAGGTCGAGTCCGCCACAAATCACCCGAACACCGGCTCGAGCCAGTTCTAGTGCCAAAGTAATAACGCCCGTGTCCATAAATTGGGCTTCATCAAACGCCACCACATTGGGCAATTTGACTTCTAGCGCATCGGGGTTCTCGAGTCCAAACAAGGCAGGTTCTGGGGCAAGTCCAAGAGCGTCTCGAATCTCCAAGGTATTTCTAACCGCTTGGGCTTCTACCGTGCGTCCAGCGTGACTGGCGATGTTGGTTACATGATAGCGGTCATCTATGGCTGGCTTAAACACCCGCACGTCTTGCTTGGCAATTAAAGCCCGAGTGACCCGACGGATTAACTCCTCGGATTTACCACTAAACATTGGTCCGCAGACCACTTCAATATGACCACTGGGAAAAAAAGGCTCGAGAGGCATGAGGTGCAAGTCTAACATTCTTGCCTTTCGCCTTTCGCCTTTTTCCTTTAGACTGTTGTTATGCCTACGCAGTCTATTCGTTTTGACAATGGTCCTAAGCTCTATCCGTTCAAAACCGATCTTGAATTTGCTCTGAACTCTCGGGTGGTGGTCAATTCGCGGCGTGGCTTAGAAGTGGCAACTGTGCGAGACACCGCCAGAGGCAATTCTGAACATGTTGGCGGCGAAATTTTGCGCCAAGCTAACTTAGAGGACACCCAGCGCTGGCAGAAACTCGAGTCAGATGCCAACGACCTCAAATGGTTTTTACGCGCCAAAGTGCGTGAGTACCGAATGCCAATCAAAGTTGTGGCGCTCGAGTTTACTTTGGATGGTAGCACCTTAACAGTTTCGTACTCGAGTGAAGAAAAACAAGAATTGCGCCATTTAATTCAGGACTTAAATGCTCGAACTTCGGCACATATTCATTTTCACCCTGTCGGCGCTCGTGACCAAGCACGGATTCTAGGGGTGCTGGGTGTTTGCGGACGTGAAAACTGCTCGAGTCATCATTTACAAGAATTTACGCCGGTCACGATTCGGATGTCCAGGGACCAACAACTGCCACTGAATCCTGAAAAAATCTCGGGTCCATGTGGGCGTTTGCTGTGCTGTTTGCAGTATGAACACGAAATGTACATAGACTTACTCAAAGGCTTACCGCGTAAAGGTGCAAAAGTGTGCAGCACTGAAGACGAAAGTATGTGTGGCAAAGTCATGAAAATTAACCCACTAAAACAAACGGTTGAAGTCAAATCCGACGAAGGCGCATGGTTTGAAATTGCCAAAGAACAGCTTAAAGCCGTGCGATAACCACGGCTTTGGGTGGCTGTACCTTTTCACTGCTTTGGGTTGCAATACTCGAGCCAACCGTTTTTACCCAGCACCCCATTGCTCGAGATAACCAAGCTATAAGACACATTTGGTGCTTTGACTGTTGCGTTGCCAATATACATGTTAAAAACTCCAAATTGGCGGCTTGTGGTGATTGGTTTTCCTGTTTTTTGGGCTTGGCTGATCGTCTCAAAAAAGAATTTAGCAAAATCTTTGCTGTTTTGTTCAGTGATGCCAAGACAAGCCCCTGCCATGTACGCCATGAGTCCGCCCGAAGCATTGGCAAATTCGGACAGGTCTTTGGGGGCAGCATTATAAGAAACACCAAGGCTATTGGTAATGCCCGCATCTTTAAATCCCACCAAGGAAATCCCAAATGGAAGGCTGTTTTTCTTATTTCCGATGTACAAAACACTATTTTTGTAGGCGGCTTTAGCACCGTTGATGTTCATGGTTTGGGCAGCGCTCATGGCTGTAACCATGCCTGATTTTGTCCATTCGGCTCGTAATGAACGCGCATAGAGTTTTTCGGCAAACACCAAGCTCGAGAGCAATACAATCACAAGAAGATATTTCATTTGACGGACACCTCGAGCTTAAATTCGGCGGCGGTAATTTCTTTTGGGGCGCTAATTCCAATTAAAACATTTTCGTTGCCTTTTGCACCTGTCGAAACATACCGTGTGTGGTCTTGGGTTTGGTTCTTAAAGGGTCTATCCCACTTAAAATCAGCTTCACAAGCCCTAATATTTGAGATTTTTGGTGGAACGCGGTAATCGGTTGAACCTGCCATGTAATACCAGAGACTTAGATTCAGATTTGGGTCGGTTGGAATGACTCGGACAGTAATTTCTCCTATCCCAGAGAACTTGGTCGGAATCGCAAACATTTTGTGTTTGCTGGCAAATTTCCAAGCCTGCAATTGTACAAAACATGCCATATCCGAACGCCAAGCCCAAGATAAATCTGGCATCTCCACACCTGTCTCGAGATTGCCGATGATGCTCACAACTTTACCTCGTTCGACTGGAATTAAACGCGTTACGGTTTCCGGGTAACTGGTTTGGGCAAAAGCCAATGGTAACAAACAACTGACGATAAGCAATCGAATTTTCATATAAACTCCTTTTGAACCATCATCTGATTTTTAGTCCGACTGGAACTGACCTCGAGATACCGCGCCAGTTCTAGCAGGCTCGAGAAGCGCAGGACAACCCCGTGTCCTTCGAGAATGGCGCTCCAAGGCTGACCTGTTTTGGCTGGAATGATTTTTAAGTGGTACTCGAGGTCTGGCTGCATATTTTACCTAGGGGAAACTGCGAAATTGTGGCTCACGGAATGTACCAACGTCCATAGGAATTAAGCAACTTCGTTGACTTGCACCGACCACTTGTACATAATTTCGGCATTCTTTAATCCGAAAGTTCCATGTTTTGCTGGTTTTTGCCCCACTTGAATCAGTGGCTGTGACCGTCACGGTTTTTTGTCCAACCCCACCATCAATTCTTAAGTCCTCGAGCAGATGATTGCCTTGGTTTGTATTACGGTTGATATTGCCAATTTCCCATTTGACAGCACAACAAGGTTTGCCGTCCTCGGCATCTTCAACTTTAATGTCTATTTTGGGAACAACAAAATAGGTTAATTGGGGCGTGATGCTGGCAAGGTTTATTGGGTCTGTTCGTAACGGCAACTCGAGTTCTTCACCCGCTAGGGGAGACTTAATGATGATGCTCGGTTTTGAATTGGGGGCTTCAGCAATCTGGTAGCGTTTCTCAAAAATTTCTTGTTTGGTATCGGCTTGCAGTAAGCCAAAAATATCTATTTCTAAGCCAATGCTGACATCAAAACCACCGTCCAAAGACCAAGTTGGGCTGCGTGGAAAACCAGCCTCAAAGCTCACAAATGCACCAGCCGTTACGGTTGGACCACCAATTCCAAAGACTAGAATACTGGCTTCAGCTTCGACTCGAGCTTCCGCGTTCATGGCAAGGCTAACATCGGTGTTAGAAGTGTCTATGTCGTTGCTAAAACGGTCGTAGGTTCTAAAATTGCCATCTTCTAAGGCTAGACCCGCCGTAAAATCCATGCGTTGATTGGCAGTCCACTTAAAATTAACACTGACTTGACCTGTTAAGCTCGCCTCGAGATCAATTTCTGGTACAAAGGTAAGCGGCACAAAAGCCACTGGAATAACGATAATTGGTAGTGGCACAGTCCCCAAAGGAATTCGTTGATTGATATTGCGTGAAAGTTCGCCACTGACGGTTAAATTGGTGCGTTGAATAACTTTAACGTTGGTATCTAAATACGGATTGGTACACAAAAAACCTTGGCATCTAAAGACAAACATAAAATCGAGGTCTATATCCACACTGCCACTCACGCAAACCTGATCGTTTTTGGTGTTTTTATTGCCATCCAAGTTGACGGGGCAAAAATCTATTTGAACTGGAAAACCAAGTGATTGCGGCGTTATCCCACTTTTTTGCAATGCCTGTTTTTGACCATTGGGTAAAATAATATGTTGGGCATCGGCTAAACGCATTTTTCGTTGTACCTTAAAACCGCCACTGGTAAAAACATCATTGAGTTTTCCCTTGGTGGTTTTGACCCGAACAAAACCATTTTCCCTTGTTACTTGGGTTATTTTTCTAAGTAATCCACGGCGCAATTTCGGTGTTCCGCGTGCCACAATGGTGTTTCCAACCTCGAGTTTGCCACCAGCCACCAGTAAGCCCACAGGTAATTTAGCTTCTTCAAAAATAATTTCGCCTGTGCTGCGGTCTATTTTAACCACTGCTGCTAAGAGGGCGGCATCCAGAACCACGGCTTTACTCGAGACAGTTGTGTCGGGTAAGTTTTTTACATCGGTTGCTAAACCATCAATAATTGTTGTGGTGTTTGGGTCGTCTTCTGGGGTAATAACTGGGGTTGGCGTATTGCAAGCCGCCAGAATAAAAGCGATAAACAAAGTCAGTGCCAAGATTTTTTTCATGTGCTTCTCCTTTTACTCAGTTTGCCCAAGTCGCGTTTCATTTGCGTTTCATAGGAAAATCCTGAATCGGTGTAGGCTAATGGTCATGCAACTTCAGTTACTTGGAGCAGCCAGCATTTCT
>JAYWHB010000415.1:0-3372 GCA_043777915.1 Deinococcales bacterium | reverse complement strand
ACCAAGGCGGGATAGCTCAGCTGGTAGAGCATACGACTGAAAATCGTAGTGTCGCCGGATCATGCCCGGCTCTCGCCACCAAAAAAGACCCTGTGTTTAACAGGGTCTTTTTGTTTGCACTTTAGACTGGTATAGCGGCTCGAGCCATATACTGTGCAAAAGTTGCACAGTAAAATTCACTTTTTTCGAGACTAACATAAACACAGTTTATAAGACTGATCCCCGTATGACACAATGTTTATTGTTACTGTATTGCTTGTAAACCAGTTCGATCTGTCTCAAATGATTTTTATCGAGTACAGTGGTATCAAAGACGACATACCAATTTGGCGAAAAGACAATATCTTCTTTTGCTCAGTGCTAGATTTGTCTGTAAGTAACGCTATCATGACGTAAGTATCTTGTTGGTGCAACGTGGCTAAATCAGGTGGTATGGTCAGCAAAATAGGTTAGGGTGTAGTGCGGAGTATCGAAACGATTATTGAAATTCGCCAGAGACTGAATTTTCTAGGGTCTTTGGAGTTACGCCACAAATAGTCGAATTTTGGGAAAAAGGCGAGAAAACTCCAACAGGTGTAGCCAGAAATTTATTGCGCATTGCACAACAGAATCCTCGAGCTATTTTGGATTCTTTGCATCAACTTTAACCTTGAAGCTCGAGGTTCGGCTTTTGCTTTCTACTCAAGGATTTCCAGTTTTACTGCCAAGGCTTTTGACGGGACAGTAGGGCAGGATTTGTAAATCAATTACTTTCTTTCTACTCGAGAAAACTTTGGTTGCGTATCGAATAATACTTGACAATTTTTGTAAACCATATAAAGTCTAGGCATGTATCTTCATGTCCTCCAAAAACCACGAATGCGTTGTTGTCCTTAAAAATTCCTAACCATTAAGACAAAACCCACATTCAAAACGGAGAACACCATGCAATTACTTTTAGGCACAAACCCAATCCACACCACTCGCACTATAGAGCGCATCAAAGGCGCAATCCACGACCCACTTGCCCGTTATGACATTGCCCTGCGTTGGGATGGTCAGCAACTCGAGGGGAGGCTTGGCGGTTGGTGGTTTGCCGAAAACCTAAAACTCGAGCGGCGGGTTCATAGCTTACTTGGTACGGTTTTAAGCAGCGCGGTGCGTCTTGCGATTAGCGCCCAAGTCAGCAGCAACCAACTCGAGATTCGTTTCTCTGGTTCAAGGCACATCGAACGAGCCGTGGTCTATTTGGGTTCGGATTATTTTACAGGACAAGTTTTTCAAGGCGACCAAAGTTATCCACTCGAGTTTCGCGCTTCAGGCAATAAACTCGAGGGAACAGTTCATGGTGGGCAACCGATTCGCTTAGAAGCAGGAAATGTACCAGACTGGATTTTATTGACCACGGCGCTGATTGCCGATGCTGCTCAGCGCGAAGTTTCCAAGGCACTGCTTGAATCGCTCGACTCGATGGGAGAAAGATGAAACAATTTGATGGCAATGTTTTACGATTTAATCAAATCAGTATCGTTGGTTTGATTGCGATTGCTTTTGCTTTACAACTTGCACCAATTGTATTTTTTGTGGCTGCGGTGATGCTGTTTGGTACATTCGAGCCACGCTTAGCACTTTTTAAGCAGTTCTACACTAGCTTTTTGCGCCCAACCCTTAAAATCACGCCTCAACTCGAGCAAGACGACCCGCGCCCACACAATTTTGCCCAAGGACTTGGCGGGGCTTTTATGCTTGTCTCGAGTATTTTATTTTTAACGGGTGCAACCGTTGCGGCTTGGGTTGTGGCGATTATTGTCTTTGCCCTTGCAATGCTGAACCTAACGACCGGAATTTGCGTCGGTTGCTTTTTATACTTTCAATGGCGAATGTTACCGCACCGCTTGTCCCGTAAATCAGTTTAGTTTTTAGAAGGGCAGACGATTTTAGTCTGCTTTTTTATGTCAAAATAAGGATCATCATGGCTACCCTAAGTAAAGTTGAACATGTCAAACTCGAGAGTAATTATTTGCGTGGCACACTACAAAGCGAACTCGAGAACAGCGAAGACCATTTTATAGACACCTCCGAACTGCTCTTAAAATTTCATGGTATTTACCAACAATCAGACCGTGATGTCCGAAAGGCGCGTAAAGCCCAAGGCTTAAGCGCCCAGCATTCGTTTATGATTCGGGTTGCGATTGCTGGCGGGGTGCTGAGTAAAGCGCAGTACCTCGAGTTAGACGACCTTTCTGACCAACTCGCCAACAGCACCCTGCGAATCACCACCCGCCAAGCGATTCAGTACCACGGGGTCTTGAAGGGCGGCTTAAAACCGCTCTTAAAAACCCTTGAAGCCCAGCGCATGACCTCGCTTTCGGCTTGTGGTGATGTAGTGCGTAATATCGTGGCTTGTCCAGCCCCATTGAAGTCCAAAGCTCGAGATGAAATCATGGCTCATGCGTTTTCATTGTCCGAAAACCTCAAGCCACGCGCCCGAGCTTATTTTGAAGTTTGGTTGGATGGCGAAAAAGCCGTGACGCTCGAGGAAAACGCAGTCCAAGAAAACACAGCTGAAGAACCCTTGTATGGTGTTTCTTATTTGCCGCGAAAATTTAAGATTGCTTTTGCTTTCCCCAATGATAACTGTGTGGATGCCTATACCCAAGATGTCGGTATTGTTCCTGTGATGTATGGTGAGAACTTAACTGGGTTTACCCTGATTGTTGGCGGAGGACTTGGGCAATCGCATACCGTTAAAGACACCCATCCGCGCTTAGGCGACCCAATGACCACGATTGTGCCAGAAATGTTACTCGAGACGATTAAAGCGATTGTGACGGTGCAACGCGACCATGGCAGACGTGATGACCGCAAGTACAGCCGCATGAAGTATTTGGTTGAATCAATGGGAATTGCCAACTTCAAGCAAAAAGTCGAAGAGGTTCTTGGCTCAAGCCTGCCCGCACCATTACCTCTCGAGTGGACTTCGGGCGACGACCACTTGGGTTGGTTTGAACAAGGCGATGGCAACTGGTTTCTTGGTCTATTTATCGAAAACGGACGAATCAAAGATGAGGCGCGAGTTGGTATTCGCAAAGCAGTCGAACAATTTGTTCCCGAAGTTCGCTTAACCCCACAACAAAATATGCTGCTGTGCAACATTGCCCCGCAAGACAAAGCCGCGCTCGAGGCACTGCTAACTGCTCACGGGATTGTCTTGCCTGAAAGCATTGCCCCTGTGATAAAAAACTCAATGGCATGTCCAGCCTTTCCGACTTGCGGACTGGCGATCACCGAAGCCGAACGCGCCCTGCCAGACTTAATCCGCGAAATACAGGTGTTACTCGAGACTCACAATCTCGAGTCCGATGTGCTTGCGCCGCATATCCGCATGACTGG
>JAYWHB010000414.1:0-9379 GCA_043777915.1 Deinococcales bacterium | reverse complement strand
AGCTATGCAAAAAACTTCCATTAGGTGCAGTGTTAGGTTGGTATAGAAATATCGGTTATAACGTATGATTATCTATATTTTCAGAAATTGCTATGAGTTTACTTAAGTTGACGCTACCAGCCTGAAAGAGTGCTGTGACGAAAATGGCAAGGAACTTGATTCGAGGTTTGCTTTGGTCAGGGAGAATGGCTTGAAGCGCGAACAGCCCGCAGGTGCTGTCTTGTGAGCAAGAAGTGTGGTTTGGAGTGGTTTATAGTCCATTTGGCTACCGTTCTTGCTGGGATTTGGTAGCTACTTTTCCCCGTTTATGCTTCTTAAGTCAAGGTCTTATTCTTGAAACGACAAAAACTGTCGGGTACTTAGCTTCTTTTTACAACACGCCTCTTAAAACCAAGCTCGAGTCAAGCCAAAATGGTTGTTTGACTCGAGCTTTCCTATTTCAACTGATTCATGGTCGGGCTGGATTTGGTTGGCTTGGTGATTAAAAACCATCTATATAAATTTGGTATGAGACATCGAAAAACGTGGTAAGGCACACTCTGAAAAGTCAAAGATTCAAGCAATAACAGCCTAGGCTCGAGGCGGTTGCCATTGGTAACGTGTGGCAGAATCTCGAGGTTTATATTGTGGAAATTTTTCTTGCACCATCTCGAGAATTTTCTGAGCAGAAGTTTCGTTTATTCCGTTTCCAAAGCGAATGGCATAACGACCATAGTCAAAAGCTAAAGTTTGCTGACCATTTCCCAATATTGCTCCCGTGCCAATTAAGGCAGTTACTTTTTTAGTGGTTCGCAATTGCCAAATTTCTTGTTGATCAAAAACTTTGGTGCTGCTAAACCCAAGAATTTTTTGACGAATGGTGATGGAATTCTTTGTAAACTCGAGTTTTTCTTCTCCAAAAGCCATTCGCAAAAAGACGAATCCAAAATAGTAGCCACCAACTGTCCAAGCTATAAACCAAACCATTAAGAAAATGGTCAAGATGACAGGCGATATGGTTGGATTTAGAGCAAAAAGGCTACCCGAAAATAAAGCGTATGACGCAAGAAGCCAGCCAAACAGCCATCCACATAACCAGAACGGCAAGTAAATCATCACACCAAAGTCTCGATAAGTGGGCAAATGAAACAGTATTGAATCTTCGTGTTCTTCAATTAAACCTTGTCGCTTCATATCAACACTTTACGCGCCTCGAGCCACCAGCGTTCCAAGAACAATCACCTAAGTTTTGACAATGCCTTACGAATTAAGCCCTCGGCAGTGTCATCCACACCACTCTCGAGCAAATTGGCGACCACCGTCCGCACTTGGGCATCACGGTAGCCGAGTGAAATCAGGGCTTCGACGGCATCTCTAAACGCCTCATTCTCCGATGGGGCTGGTCGCGGTGCGCCTTTGCCTACAGCTAAATGGGCTGGCAGTTTAGAACTTAGCTCGAGAATTAGGCGCTCGGCGGTCTTTTTGCCCACCCCTGAAACACTGGCAAGTAACTTGGCATCTTCTTTCATGATTGCACTGGCAAGAACATTTGGGTTGTAGGTCGAAAGCGCCGCTAAAGCGATTCGGGGTCCGACACCAGAAACCGTCATCAGCAGCTTAAAAATCTCTAAAGCATCGGCTTCATGAAATCCGTATAAACTCCAACCATCCTCGCGGACGATTAAACTGGTCTCGAGGCGCACGGGCTGCCCGACTTTACAGCGTTCTAAACTGGGTCTGGGACAAGAAATCTCGAGACCAAAACCGCCAATGGCGATAATCGCACTGGAGTCTTTGATGGCAACCACCAAACCTTCTATAAAAGCAATCATGTGTATAGAATACAAGGTTGAGTTATAGAATGGATTACCATTGCCAAAATGAGGTGGTTACAAGTCTTTACAAAAAATCATGGTTTTGACTTTGTACGGCGCAAGCGACTCAAACTCGCAAGTGCTGTAGTTGTGGTCAAGAATTCTTGTGGCTCCAGTTTTTGGTCGTGTTTACTTTGTGTACTCCGTTTCTTGTAGACTACGCTATGACTCGAGTTGGCAAGTGAAACGATAAAAATACTTGTCTGACGAATTATTTTGATTACTTAATTTTCAGGGTGTTTTCAGACAGATATTGGTACATTAGCTGCGTACCTTCGAGATGGTCTAAAGGAGTTCATATGAAAAAAATAATTTTAGCTATTCCAGCTTTAGTGCTTAGTTTAGTCGCTTGTCCAACCCCAGTGGTTGTGGTTGTAGACCCACCTGTTGATGTCAACACTTGTACCACTGAAATCTCGAGTGCCAATAGCAACAACATTATTTCGAGCAGTACCACTTGGGTAAACTCGAGCCGAGGCTGCGATTACCTTGTGAAATCCAATGTTACGCTCAACGCACCGTTAAGTATCGAAGCAGGTACAATCATTGTCTTTGAAGGTGGTCTTGGCATGAGCGTCGCGGCTGGTGGCACACTGACTGCCATTGGTAACAGCAGCAATAAAATTCTTTTTCGAGGTAAAACCGAAACGGCTGGGCTTTGGAAAGGTATCAGTATTGACAGCACTACCAATAACCAAATGGCATTTACAATTGTTAAAGACGCGGGTTCTTTGGCTTCGCAATACGGCGCAATTTATGTGTCTGGTGGGCGTTTAGCCCTGACCGACAGTGTGGTCAAAAGCAATTCTCAGTATGGTTTGTACGCCTCGAGCAACCCCAGTAACTTAGATGGTTTTGCTCGCAATACTTTTTTTGCCAATGGCAGAAGCGGCGTTAATGTCTACCCACCGCAACTTAAATCCTTAGATGCAGCCACAAAATACCAAAGTTCAGGGCAGAATAACGAAGCCCCAAACACCGACCCGTGGGTTAATGTCAAAGGCGGAAATCTTCCAGCTTCCGATGTCACCAATGTGGTTGCTACAACTTACCGTGTTGAAGGAACACTCGAGACGAGCGGCAACATAACAATCGCACCAAGCACCAGTATTTTATTTACGGGCGGAGGTACATTCAGAGTTACAGGTGGCGGAATGTTGACCGCCATTGGTACGTTTGGACAACCGATTACTTTTAGAGGACAAACCGAAACACCTGGTTTTTGGGATGGTATTACGATTGGCAGCAGCACCAATAACCAAATGGCATTTGTAAACGTTAAAGACACTGGCGCAAATGCTTCTATTCCAGCCGCAATTTACTTGACCGATGCAAAACTCTCTTTATCCGATAGCCGCATCAGTAATAATTCAAAAAACGGTCTAGTCACCACCACAGGCACAGCCGACCTGACTGGATTTGCTCGTAATACGTTCACCAGCACAGCTTTATCTGGTGTTAAAGTGGTTGCACAACAACTCAAAAGCCTTGACATCGCCACCAATTACCACGGCACAGGTGCAGGCAACACCCCCAACGGACAAGCCTACATTGAAATTGCTGCCAGTAACCTAACCAATGCTCAAGCAATCAGTGTCATCCCACAACAATACCGTGTGATTGGTAACTTTGGAGTCAGTGGCAACCTGACCCTTCAACCCGGTGCAACCCTCGAGTTTGCATCTGGTACAGAATTAAATGTCACCGCTACAGGTAGCCTCATAGCGATTGGAACAAGTACCAATCGTATTCAATTCAAAGGCGCAACACCAAATGCTGGTTTCTGGGAAGGCATTACTTTAACCAGTGGTAACACCAACAACCGCCTCGAGTTTGCCGATGTAATGCACACAGGTTCAAATGCCACCAAACAAGGCGCGGTTTTCATGAACGGCGCTTCAAAACTAAGCATCAAAGACTCGAGTTTTAGCAATAATTTGTTCTACGGAATTTTCCGCGATTCAGTCGGTTCTGTGCTAACTAACCTTGGCGGGAATACCTTTTCGAGTAATCCATCTGGTGATATTCGCAATCCGTAATTGAATGCCGACCAATGCTACTTTTAATGTTTAGCATTTCTTTAAGCGCAAAAGCCTCGGTTTGAACCGAGGCTTTTTTATTGGGTTTTTCGCAATTACTTTTGGATTTCACAGTATGATATACCTCGAGACTTGACACATTTATGTTATTAACGTATTATTTTTGGCAGCCTAGCAGCCAGAGTCCATAAAGGAAGCCGTCGTGACCCAACTGACCAGTACACAAATCCTGTCCTTAGCCCCCGATGCCTCGAGTGCCAGCAGTGGTAAAGCGCTAAGCAGCCCCAGCAAATGGAAGAACCTAGGCTCGAGCGATATGGCTATTTGGGGAGAATGCCAAGGCAGTGGCAAAGACCCCTACCGCACAGGGGTGGATTTATCCGATTACACCGCCAAATGCTCCTGTCCAAGCCGAAAATTTCCTTGTAAACATGGAATCGGTTTGATGCTGATACACGCCAGTAAACCACTCGAAATAGCCACACCACCAGATTGGTTAAGCACATGGCTCGAGGGTAGACAAAAACGCGCCGAAGCCAAAACCGCACCACCCAAGGAACAAAGTTTAGAAGAAACCAAAAAGTCCGAAAAAGCGGCTATCAAACGCTTGGAGGCAAGGGAAAAGAAAGTCGAACTTGGACTTGAAGAATTTGGCTTATGGTTGTCTGACCAAATCAAAAATGGAATTGCCAACGCTCCAAGCCAGCCTTACAGCTATTGGGAAAGCGTCGCCGCTCGGCTGATAGATGCCCAAGCCCCCGGACTTGCCCGAATGGTGCGCGAATTGCCCACGGCTGCCTCGAGCGGCACAAATGCTTTACTCGAGGCACTGGCACGGCTGCATTTGATTGTCAGCGCTTACTCGAGACTCGAGACCTTATCGGCAAGTACCCAAGCCGATGTTCGCGCCGCCGTTGGCTTCACCCAAGACAAAGCCGAATTGCTGCAAAAAACTGTGCCTCGTGGTCAGTGGCAAAGTTTAGGACAGATTCTGGTACAAGAAGATAATTTGCGGGTACGGCGAACTTACCTCGAGAACTTAGAAAGTCAAGAATATGCCTTGCTGCTCGATTTTGCAGTGGCTAACCAACCGATGACTGGCGGTGTGCCGATAGGTGTGAATTTAGAAACCGAATTGATGTACTACCCCAGCAATTTGCCCTTACGCGCTATTCTCAAAGAAACCCAAATTCTCGAGCCGAACCATCAACTGGGCGGCAGCAGCATCCAGACTATGCTCGAGCAGTACGCCGAGGCTTTGAGTAAACTCCCGTGGCTCGAGCGCTATCCTGCCACCCTAAGCGAAGGAACAGTTGTTTTTGACGGTACAACTTGGCATCTACAAGACGCGCAACACAGTCTGCCGATGCAAACCCAAGACCACTGGCAGATGATGGCACTGAGCGGCGGACATCCCGTACAAGTTTTTGGTGAGTATAACGGCATATACCTTGTTCCCTTGAGTATCGCAGTGCAGAACACTATTTTTATGCTTGGAGGTAGCCATGAATGACCTTCGCGCTATTACCTCGAGTGCGCTTCTAGGCACGGAGCGCAGTCCGCTTGGGACACTCGAGAACCCGCACCTCGAGCAAGCCCGCCAATCGCTCGCACCAGATGGACAAGCCAAGCAACTGCTTGGAACGGCGATACTGGCGTTTAACCTGTCTCGAGCAGGGCAGCCAGCCAACAGCAAAATACCGAGTGTTGCCCCAGCCGCCGCAGATATTCGCCCAGTTATCCCTGAAGCCGCCCAAGAACGGCTGCAACAACTTTTTGCTCAGCAAGCAGACTTGATTCCAGAATGGCTCGAGCTTGCCAATCAAGCGGGTTTTCGTATCCCACACAAAGACTTAATTGCGCTGCTCGATTACGGGCGGCAACACCTCGAGCATCGCCAAAAAATCCTGCCCTTACTTGACTCGAGGGGACGTTGGTTAGCCCAGCAAAACCCGCATTGGGCATGGGCAACGGGCGACACCAGCAGCTTAGAAACCACGCTCGAGACATGGGAAACGGGTTCAAAAGCGGCTCGGGTTCTGGCACTCCAAGCCATTCGGACAAACAATCCAGACCAAGCTCGGGGCTTACTCGAGACAGTCTGGAAATCTGAACCCGCCGATGAGCGCAAGACCTTTTTAGCGCTTTTGGCAGAAGGTTTATCCGAAGCCGACGAAGCCTTTCTCGAGGTTTGTTTGTCTGACCGCAGCAAAGATGTACGGTCATTGGCGACTGAATTACTCAGTCGTTTACCAAACAGTCAGTATGTACAAAGAATGAAAACCCGCGCTCGAGAACTGATTAAAATTGGCAAAAAGGAACTCGAGGTAATCCTGCCAGAGTGGAGTCCAGAATATGCCAAAGATGCGATAGATAAAACGCCGCCACATGGAATTGGTGAAAAGGCGTATTGGTGGCAAAACATTGTTGAAAAAGTCCCGCTCGAGTTTTGGACTGAGTATCTGGGCTTAACCCCAAGTGAGATACTAAAGCGCTTACCCAAGGCATGGCGCGATAATTTTATCACCACAGCCACGCAAATCGTCCAGCGCTTGCCTAACTCAGAATGGTTAGAAGCCCTCCTCGGTCAAGAAAAAAATGTCTTGGACAGCCATCAATTGCTGCTGTTACTGCCACTCGAGCAACGCGAAGCAGTGGTTCGTCAGCATGTTTTTGCTAAAGACCTGAAATCTGGCACTTCTTGGCTTGGGCTTATTCCTCACCAATGGGATTTAACCCTGACCAAAGATGTATTTGAATGGGTTGGCTCAACAGGACAAAAAATTTTAGCCAGCAAAAACGAATACATAAACATCGAAACAATTGCTCATCACGCCGATTTAGCCGTATTGCAGCACTGGCAAACCTACCCCGAATGGCAAAAATTGCTGGTTCAACTCGAGCAGAAAGCCGAAAATAAGAATCGGACATGGTACTTAGACAATTTAAGCAATGGAGTCAAGCAACTCATTTCCACCCTCGAGACCCGCGCCGCCATGCGAAACGAGTTAAAACCATGACCTTAGACCTCAAAGCCCTTAAAAAAGAAGCTGCACGAGGAAGTACGTCACCTACCAGATTACGTGAATTGGCACAGCTTAGTGTTGAACTGTCTCGAGTGATTGCTAAAAGTGAACATACACCAATAGAAATCCTTAAAGACTTAGCCAAAAGCTCTGACATGCCAACTCGAGCCGCTATTGCCAAACATCCAAACACAACCACAACCATTTTGGATTATTTAGCGGGCGACAAACAATGGACAGTTCTAAAGAGTGTGGCAGTGCATCCTGCTGTTTCAGATCAAACACTAACACAATTAGCCAGCCACAAACAATCTACGGTGCGTTTAGCGGTGGCATGGAAATACCGCAATAAAACCAGACCCTTACCAGCAGGAGTCATTCAAACACTCGCCTTAGATGAGAACTTAGAAGTTCGTGAAGAAATTTTTGTTTACAACCTCTACTCTGGGCTTACTGCCATCTCTGAGGCAACAGTTGAGAAATTGGTATTTCACTCAGATTTTGATATTCGCCTTCATATATCGCAAAGCAATAATCTGATTTTTTCGAGAAGCCAACTTGAAAGACTTATACAAGACCAATCGGTTGAAATTCGTAGAAATATTGCATCCAGCAGTAGTTTTGTAATGCCAGCATTTAAGAGAGATGACTTAGATTTACTTGAATTCATGCTGAAAGATAAAGACAAAGTTGTCCGTCAAAACGCACACGATAACATTAGTACACTCGTGAATCGCGGTTTAATTCCAAGAAAATAAATTATCATAAGGGGTATATCTATGAGCCAAGAACTACGCCAACACGCCGAACAAGAATTCGCCGCCGAACTCGAGGCTCTGAAAAAAGCCGATGATAGACCCAAGCCGCCAAACTGGAAACTCAGTCCTTGGGCAGTGATTCAATACCTGATGGGCGGTAAGGTTGGCAAGCTCGAGATAAAACCCAAATATATTGGCAATCAGCGCTTGATGGAAATTGCGGTTGCCACCCTTGCCACTGACCGCGCTTTGCTGCTTTTGGGTGTCCCTGGTACTGCCAAAAGTTGGGTCTCGGAGCATTTGGCGGCAGCCATAAGCGGCGACAGCACTTTATTGGTGCAAGGCACAGCCGGAACATCGGAAGAAGCGATTCGCTACGGTTGGAATTACGCCGAATTACTTTCCAAAGGACCCAGCATCAAAGCGATTGTCGAAAGCCCGATTATTCGTGCCATGAAAACAGGGGCAATTGCAAGGCTCGAGGAACTGACCCGTATTCCATCCGATGTTCAAGACGCACTGATAACGGTGTTGTCTGAAAAAACCTTGCCAATTCCAGAACTAAATTCCGAAGTCCAAGCCCAAAAAGGCTTTAACATGATTGCCACCGCCAACAACAAAGACCGAGGGGTCAATGAACTCTCGAGCGCCTTAAAGCGCCGTTTCAACACTGTGATTCTACCCGTACCAGACAATATGGACGAAGAAATTCGGATTGTGCAAACCCGTGTTGCCGACCTTGGACGCACCCTCGAGATACCAGCCCAAGCCCCAGCGCTCGAGGAAATTAGGCGCGTGGTACAAGTTTTTAGGGAACTGCGCGAGGGTAAAACACTGGACGGCAAAACCAAGCTCAAAAGCCCGAGTGGCAGTTTAAGCACCGCCGAAGCAATCGGGGTGATTAACCAAGGGCTGTCTTTGGCGGCTCATTTTGGGGATGGGGTGTTGCGGGCAAATGATGTTGCCTCGAGTTTGATTGGTGCGATTATCAAAGACCCGATTCAAGACCGTGTGGTGATGCTTGAGTATCTCGAGACGGTGGTTAAAGAACGGGACGGTTGGAAAGATGTATACCGTGCTTGCCGTGACGTGGTTTAGGGTTTGGGCAAGGTTGTGAAAATGATGTTTTGGGCAGGGTTATGGCAACGACGATTATGGGCAAGGGCGAGGCATGCCTGTCTTGACCCAAAACACGCACCTGACGGGCAGGGTCGCTCGCCCCTACGGGTTAGGGAAATGAAATTTGCGAATTGGGGCGGTTGATGTGGAGCGAAACAGTATTCGATTGCGAAATTTTGATTATGGCTCGAGAGGGGCGTATTTCATTACGATTTGTAGTTATCAGCGTGACCAGATTTTCGGTTCTATTTTTGATCACACCATGAAAAATAGTTCTATTGGTGAAGTTATCCAAGAATGCTGGCATAATATCCCATCACATTTTCAGAATGTGCAATTAGACGCATTTGTCATCATGCCCAACCACATTCACGGCATCGTTTGGATAGACCTAACCGTAGGGGCGAGGCATGCCTCGCCCTTGCCAACCAACGATAATTTATTTAAAACACGCAAAGAACTGGCATTATCACCATTGAGAAACAGTTCAGGTTTTATAGGTTCTGGCGTGCGTTCTGGTACATTGGGGGCTATTGTTGGTTCATTCAAATCGGCAGTAACAAAACAAGTCCGAATTTCGTTAA
>JAYWHB010000413.1:0-9402 GCA_043777915.1 Deinococcales bacterium | reverse complement strand
TTAAGGCAACCAAGGCACGGCTACCTTCAAAGGTGCGTTCAAACATCACAGTCATTCCTTCGGTGTACAAAAACTTGATTTCACCGCGTCGTAAAGCTGGAATTCGTTTCCGGGCAGCAATACAGGCTTTGGTGAACTCGAGAATTTCGGTATTCCATTTATTGGTATCCCACGGCATTCCGCGTCGGCAATCGGGATCGCTTAGACCATCCAGTCCAATTTCATCCCCGTAATAAATGCACGGCGCACCAACAAAAGCCATTTGAAACAGCGTTAAGAGTTTATAGGTCGCCAAGTCATGACCAATCACACTATGAAGCCGTGGCGTGTCGTGACTGCACAACAAATTCAGTTGCACAAGGTTTATATCCCACGGATACAACGCAAGTAATTCCTGCACACCCTTGGCAAAACCAGTTGCATTTAACGAACGTTGCCCCAAGTGCTTTAAGCTCGTGTCCTTGGTTACACTCGGCACGATTTGCTTGGCGGCTAGAAAATCATAGGCAAGGCTCGAGAAAACATAATTCATGACCGCATCAAACTGATCGCCTTGCAACCAACGCTGGGCGGTTTCCCAGATTTCCCCAACGATATAACCTTCGGGATTGACATTTTTAACCCGCCGCCTGAATTCTTGCCAAAAAGCATCGTCATCAATTTCGTTCGGCACATCCAAACGCCAACCATCAATCCCCTGCTTCATCCAGTATTCCGCCACACCCCAAAGGTACTGACGCACCGCCAATGTATCGGTATTGAATTTTGGCAGGGCTGGATACCCCCACCAAGCCTCATAATTGGGTGGCTCACGGCTTTCATATGCCCTAAGCGGAAAACCCTTAATAAAAAACCAATCCACATAGGCGCTCTGGCTTCCATTCTCGAGAACATCATGGAACTGAAAAAAACCACGCGAAGCATGATTGAATACCCCATCCAAAACGACTTTCATACCCCGAGCGTGCGCCGCCTCGAGCAGGGTTTTTAAGGCTTCGTTACCGCCAAGCATTGGGTCAACCACCATATAATCATGGGTGTGATAGCGGTGATTTGCCCCGCTTTGAAAGACTGGACAAAAATAGATGGCGGTGACTCCAAGCGACTCGAGATGATCCAAATGCTCGACTACACCGAGTAAATCCCCGCCTTTATAGCCGTGTGGTGTCGGTTTAGAATCCCAAGGCTCAAGATTACTTGATTTTGCAACCGCCTCGGACTTGGCAAAACGGTCTGGGAAAATCTGATAAAAAACTGCGTCTTTAACCCAATCTGGTGTGATACTCATGGTGCTATCATAACGGTTTTAGAACTGATGGACTCAAACTCCGCTAAGAAAAATCTATTCGACAGGTAAATTCTCGAGGTCGGCTAAATCTTTGAGTCTGCCACTGGCTTTTTTATTGCGGCGCAAATCTGGCAGCGAAATCAAGTTGATTTCAAGGTCATCATCTATTCTTGCTCGAATTCGATTTGCAAAACACTCGGCAAAAGTTACACCATCAATAAAGTTAGTAATTTCGAGCTTATTTGGTTCAATGCCAATACGAACCATAGAACTTGGCTGATTCAATAAATCAGGTGTTGCATTGCTAAATCCAAACTCGTGCAACACCTGAATAACCAAATCCACATTTTGGGAATCAACAGGAACAAAAATATCCATGTCATTTGTAGCACGAGGATACCCAAGGATTCCTACCGCGTAACCGCCAATCAGTAAATACTCAACCTTTTTTTGCTCGAGCAGAACTAAGAACTCTTTGAAGTCTTGCGGTAGCCGCATCACCATAATTTATCCTTCGGATATGCTCCATACACTCGAGACGCTCGGCAACCGTAGCATTCCACCAAAAACGACGTTCTGCATCATCAGCTTCCTTGAAACTATGAAAAACTTCGATAGTACCGCGACGAATGCTCGATTCCATGCGACCATTCTAGTACATCTTAGACTGAGCTTCAAATGCACCAATCACATCTGATTTATTCAGCAAGTACCCAAGGTCATCCACACCATCGAGTAAGCACAATTTTCTAAATGGGTCAATCTGAAAACCATGACTCGAGCCGTCTGGCAGCGTAACCATTTGACTCGGTAAATCTACAGTAATCTGTGAATCGGGCTTTTCCTCGAGCAACGCCCAGATACTCGAGACGACTTCCTCGGACAGCACCACGGGCAACAAGCCGTTTTTTAAGCTATTGTTGTAAAAAATATCAGCAAACATTGGGGCGATAATGCACTTAAAACCAAAATCGGTCAATGCCCAAACCGCATGTTCACGGCTCGAGCCAGAGCCAAAATTGCGTCCAGCCACGAGGATACTTGCGCCTTGGTGTTGCGGTTTGTTGAGGCTAAATTCTGGGTTATCCGAGCCGTCGGGCAAATAGCGCCAGTTGGAAAAGCAGCCCAAGCCCATGCCTTCTTTGGTGACTGCCGTCAGGTACTTGGCGGGGATGATTTGGTCGGTGTCCACGTTTTCTTCACGCAGGGGCGCGGCTTTGGCGGTCAGGGTGGTGAATTGCTGCATTTAGTTTCCTCCTAAGAATTTCTTAATACCAGCTTCATGGTGGGTGTTGTGGTAAACGGCAAAAATTGCCATTTCTCGAGCAGGAAGTAAACCCATCAAAGGGTGTTTCATGCCTAGCGTATCAAGTTGTGCATCCTCCCAAGTTGTCAAAGCACTTGAAAAGGCGGTGACTGTATTTTGAAATGTGGAAATCACGGCTTGTTGGTACTCGGTACTGGTTTGGGCTTCGAGCGTGGGCAGAAAATTACCCGATAAAACCACACCGCCCCCCAAGGCTTGGTTATAACTCGAGCGAATTTCTGAAAAACTTCGGGCTTTGGTTTCTGGGGCTGGCGGCAAGCGCTCTGGCACGCCAAAGCCCTTGGCAATCATCCCGAGCGTTTGCGATAAGTGCTGGACTTGTAAGGCTGCGCCCCATTTTTCAGGTGTGCCAGAAAAAAACTGCTCTGGACTTAGTTGCTCGAGATACGCCGTGAAAGTTGCAACGTGGCTTTGCATTGTCTCGAGAATTTCTGTTTTGGTATACGGGTTCATACATCACCTCCAGCGATATTGGTTACAAAACCATCAATGCTTTTATGGTTCTTTTCTTTGTGATACTTCTCGAGTTGTTCAGGAGTTTTGGTTTCCCAATGATCAGTTAATTGAGTGCGCTGCGTCTGAAAATCAAAAATTGGCACAGCCCAACCACATGAGGTTTGCACCAAATCCACCTCGAGTATAAAAATTTGCCTAGCCCCCGTGATGGGACTAAAATTCGCGTAAAGTTCTGACCATTCGGCATCCCTTGGGTGAATGGCTTGAGCCTTACCAAACAGCCGCAGGATAAGTGGCGCACCATCAAAAGCACAAAACATAACCGTCATGCGCGGATTCTCGAGAATATGGGCAGCGGATTCATTGCCCGAGCCTGTTGAATTGAGCCAAATCACGCGGTTTGGATTTATGACCCGTAAAGAATCCAAGCCCTTTGGTGAAACATTCACACGCCCATCGGTGGCGGCTGTGCCAACAAAAAACATTTGTTGTTTTTCGATGAAATCCTGAAGGTTTTTTGAAATTGACTCGAGTTGTTTGCCCATACCAATCACCTCGTAGGGGCGAACCCCCGTGTTCGCCCTGCCTTTGCATATGCCAAAAGCCTTGGCGGGTCAGGGAGGGTACAAGACCCTCCCCTACACAACGACATCGCAATGTTTTTTTGTTCCTGTGTTCGCTCTGCGTTTGCAAATGCCAAGAGCCTTGGCTAGTCAGGACAGACACAGGGGTCTGTCCCTACGAAAATCCTTACAACATTTGCCGAACGTCTACGACTTGCCCAGAAATCGCGGCGGCTGCTGCCATGATGGGGGACATCAAGAGGCTTCTCGCGCCGGGTCCTTGACGACCTTGAAAATTGCGGTTGGAGGTGCTTGCGACGTACTTGCCACTGCCAGCCTTATCTTCGTTCATGGCGAGGCACATACTGCACCCCGCGCCACGCCATTCAAAACCAGCATCCTTGAAAATCGTGTCCAGCCCTTCGGCTTCGGCTTTGGCTCGGACATCTTTAGAACCCGGAACAACAATCGCGTTGACGTGGCTCGAGACTTTCTTGCCTTTGAGGATTTTAGCTGCTTCGCGTAAATCCTCGAGCCGCCCATTGGTGCAGCTTCCAATAAACACTTGGTCTACGGGCAGCCCGTTAATTGCTTGTCCTTCACGCAGCCCCATGTACTCGAGGGCGCTTTCTAAGGCGCGACGGTCTGCCGCACTCTCGAGGTCAGTGGCTTTGGGAATGCTCTGCCCAATTCCAGCGCCCTGTCCGGGGTTCGTGCCGTATGTGACCATCGGCTCGAGTTTAGAAGCGTCTATAAAAATCTCACGGTCAAATTTTGCGTCTGGGTCAGAAGGCAAAGTATTCCAGTAGGCAACGGCTTTATCCCATGACTCGCCAGATGGGGCATACGGACGACCTTTGATAAAGTCGTAAGTTGTTTGGTCTGGGGCAATCATGCCCGCCCTTGCACCCGCTTCGATGCTCATGTTGCAAATGGTCATGCGGTTCGCCATGCTGAGGTTGCGGATGGTACTACCGCGATACTCGAGAACATAGCCTGTACCACCAGCCGAACCAATTTGGGCAATAATGGCGAGGATAATATCTTTGGCGGTCACACCCAGACCAAGTTCGCCATCCACGTTAATTGCAAAGGTCTTGGCAGGATTTTGCAGCAGGGTTTGGGTTGCCAGCACATGACCAACCTCGGATGTACCAATTCCAAACGCCAACGCCCCAAACGCGCCGTGGGTACTGGTGTGCGAATCGCCGCAAACAATCGTCATGCCCGGATGAGTAATACCCATTTCAGGACCCACCACATGAACCACGCCTTGGACTTCGCCAGCAATATCCCACAAGGTCACACCAAAATCGGCACAGTTTTTACGCAGGGTTTGCACTTGGGTTGCCTGTTCAGAACCCCACATCTCGAGCGGAATAACCTCCTGAGCGTTTTGCATCAGCGTGGGGATACTATGATCCATTGTTGCAAAAGTACGCTGCGGATTACGAACTTTTAAGCCCTTTTCGCGCAGTGTCCCGAAGGCTTGCGGACTGGTGACTTCGTGAATCAAGTGCGTGTCAATGTACAACACCGTTGGCGCACCTGCGTCTTGCGCCACAACGTGCGCGTTCCAAACTTTCTCGAATAATGTTTTACCCATGATGGACTCCTTGAATGATTTAACTGATGAGGTTTGATGTTTTGAAAGTAATGATGATTTTGTCTCCGCTTTGCATTTCTAATTCTAAAATCTGATTCTCTGATACTCGAGAAATTTTTGCACTATTGATTGAATTACTAAATCCCCAAGGCAGTTGTCTCTCGACCTGAAAGCCTGAAACTTCAAAAAGCAAAATAGATATGTTTAATAGTTTGATCTCAATAGTTGCTTTTTTCCAGTCAAAATCTATCCCTAGAAATGTTTTGTCGTGAAGCTCGTTAATGTGAATATACATATTTAGTCAATTAATTGAGTTCCCGAATATCCATATAAACCAGTTACAATTTTTGCTTTTATATTTTCATCTTGTCCTCGATAACGGATACATTCAAGCTCAGAACAAATCATTACTTTTACCATTCGCTCGAGTTCATCTTCATTTATAGGTTGATGCTTAACGTAACAATGTCCATTAGGGTTGTCTGGTGTTTCAGTTCCAAATAAGTCTTTTGCATATGTTTCTGGAATTCCACAACTGGTACAACAACCATCCAAAACGTAAAAATCGCCTTCAGTATTGAGTGGGTGTGCTTTGTCTTTTTCCATAAAATTCCTCAATCCACTATGAATAATTTTGCGCCTATCTCGGTTCTCGAGCGGTGCGCTTCGGCGTTGTCCGCCACTTGATAACTCATACCGGGTGTCAACACAAAAACCCGCCCGTCCTCGAGCGTCGTCTCGAGTTCACCCTCTAAGCACAGTAAAATATGTCCTTTGCTGCACCAATGGTCGGATTCGTAATTGGCGGTGTATTCCACCATTCGCACACGAATTTCACCAAATTGCTGTGTGCGCCAGAATGCCTTGCCTGTTATTCCAGTGTGTTCGGTTGGTTGTATTTGTGTCCAGTCGGTTGTGCCGAATGGGATTTGGGTCATGTTCATGGGGTTTTCCTTTTTCTTGGCTTGGGGTTAAAAATAGCGTTGAAAACACTGGGGAAACGGTCACATTTGCTCGAGACTAACCAGTATGCCACATCGGGGTTCATCCACTCGAGGAGCTTAACGATTGTTTCGTAGCGACTCCATAACTCGAGCGGTTGTTTGTTGATCGGTTCGTGATGTGCAACTCGGTTTCGCAATTTCCGAACTCGAGTTAGGTCATTGCGTATGTTGTGAATGTTTCTCTGACTTGGTTGACAATTGGGGAACAGAATGTGGGAGTAAGGTCGCCATAAAGCTGGTTCGTAGCGTTTACCAAAAAGCGATGTCCAAAAACCGAAGGTAAGCTCAGAAACAATGTTTCCCGATTGAATATGTTGGCGGTGTTTTTGTGCTTCAAGAGTAGCTTCGGTTAATTTCTTTTGCGCTATTTGATCCAATGAATTGTAAAACTGAGTATTTTGATACCACTGCGTACCATATTTGTGAATTAAAACAATTTCCCATTGATTCCTAAGAACAATTTCAAGTTGCTGCAAAATCGGATAAGTTGCCTCGGCTAATTTGATGTTCTTGGCATATTCGCGCATGGTTTCTGTATTTGTTGATTTTTGGAAATAGGTTAAACGTGGACTCGAGATGCCCTGTATAATCTGCTGGTAGTTGAGTTTTTGAGCCATGATTGACAATTTTCCTTGTACTTGCTATCCTACTGCTCTGCACCCCGAGATTAGCCTATGGCGCTTCGTGCGTTACGCCCTCGGGGTTCCGTTTTTTGTACCGCGTATCTGCAAACCGCTTGTACTCATTAAGGTACTCAGCAACCGTTCTCGAGACCGTTCTAAGTGCGCCTTAATCGCTTCTTCTGCGGCTAGACTATCGCGTTTTTGAATCGTCTCGAGAATCCGTTTGTGGTCTACGACTGCTTTTTGCTGTCCGCCTTGGGCATTGGCTTCGTACCAGCGTGTACGCGAAAGTCGGGTCAGGACATCCTCGAGCGCCCGAACATAAAATCCGTTGCCGCTTAATCGTGCCATTTCGAGGTGGAAATCGGTGGCGTTTCGCATAAAGGTTTCTAGGTTTTTACTTGGCTTCTCGAGGGTTTTGAGGAGCGTTTTGATTTGGGCATCGGTGGCGCGTTCACAGGATAATTTGGCTGCCGCTATCTCGAGGGTGGCACGGAACTCGAGGGCTTGACTAATTTCGGCAAAGTCTATCGGGGCGACAATATAGCCGCGTCCGTCGCGTTGGACTAAGCCTTCATTCTCGAGTTTGGCGAGGGCGCTGCGGACGGTGGTACGGCTGGTGTCCAAAAAAGTCTCGAGTCCGCGTTCGGTCAATGCGTTTCCGGGCGCTAAATCTAAGCGCAGGATGGCATTGCGGAGTTTTTCGTAGGCGAGACTAGCGGACATCGGTATGGTTCTCCTTGGCGTACCTATTGGTATACCATTTGGTGTGCCAATTTGCAAGGCTTCACAGTCCTCATTTGGCTTGGTTACAATACGCTCATGTTCGAGAACCGCCGCGCTCGTTTTGAATTTGAATTGCTGGATCGCTTTGAGGCGGGTGTCGAATTGCGAGGCACAGAAATTAAGTCCATGCGTGGTGGTGGGGTGGATTTTAGGGATTCCTATGCCCGTTTTGAGGGCAATCAGTTGTACTTGGAGAATTTGTATATTCCGCCGTATGGCAAGGCTTCGTACAATAATCACGAGGCGCGGCGTAAACGAAAATTGTTACTGCACCGCAAGGAATTAACCGACTTATTTGCTTCTGTCACCCGTAAAGGTTTAACAATTGTGCCAGTCCGTCTGTATTTTGTGCAGGGGCGAATTAAACTCGAGATTGCACTAGCAAGGGGTAAAAAACTGCACGATAAGCGTGAAGCCGAGAAAACCAAATCAGCCAAGCGTGAAATGGAGATGTACCGATGAGAAGCACGTGGCAAGCACCGATGAGCGGCATCCATTTCAAGGCTCGAGGGCTGCTTGTACTTGCGTTGCTGTTTGGGGTGGCTTGGCTTGGGCTTGGTCAGACGATACAGTCTCGGGATTTAACGGTCATGGGCAGCAACCAAAAAGCCTTTTTGTACAATGGTGTGGCTTTTGCGGGTTTGGAATTTGCGGCGGCTTTGGGACTCGAGACTTTAATAACCAACCAAGCTGTGGTACTTAAGCAAGGCGGTAAAGTTTTACGCTTGGCACTTGCCGATAGTGCTTACGAAGGGGCAACCCAATGGACTAACGGACTCGAGGTCAATGGCATTCGCACTAAATCTTCGGCGGCTGGCATGGGCGCAAATGGTAAAATCCTGATTCCAGTCCGCAGTGTTGCCGAGGCGGTTGGTGGCAGTTTTGATGATTCTGGTGGGCGTTACTTGGTCAGTTTGCCACAAGCCAATTTGGGAACAGTCTCGAGCGATAAAACCGAAAAATCGGATCGAATTGTGCTGGAAGTAGACAAGGATGTGGGTTTCTCGAGTCGGATTGAAAAAAATGTTCTGATTGTGACCTTGCGTTTTGTGTCTGGCGATGCCGCCCCGTACCAAGTTGGTGGTAAATTCGTGGATATTTTTGAGGTCAAGCAAAATGCCAATAAACTCGAGGTCAGGGTTAATCTCAAACCCGATTTTGGCTATTCAGTCTTTGCTGTGGCAGCTTCTTCTGGCATTCCAGCCCGAGTGATTATTGATGTTGGTCCGCGTTTTGACCGCTTAAATGTAGCGCTTGATGCTCGTCCGAGTATTGTGGTCTTAGACCCCGGACATGGTGGCTCAGATACAGGCATTGTGGCAGGTAATCTGCGCGAAAAAGAAATTGCGCTAAGTATGGCACGGCGAATTGCAGCGATTCTTGCGCCGCGTGGTGTAAAAATTAAGTACACCAGAGACACCGATAAAAGCATTTCACTGTTAGAACGTCAGGCATTGTCGGTCAAAGCCGATGTGCTGATTAGTTTGCACCTATCAAGTATGCCAAATACGACTGCCAGTGGCGCAGAGATTTTTTACTTGTCGCCGGATGCACCCGCCGAGGGAATTTTAGAAGCTGGGCGTGATGCCTTAGAAAATCCAAAATCTGAACGTGACCGTAAATTATTGGCGCGGTTCTTATCGCCCAGAGCCGCTTCACAGCGTTTGGCTGACATGATTAGCGCCAGAATTTTAAGTGTGCCAAATGGCGCGGCTCGAGTGTCGGGATTAACCAGTCATACCGCCCTTG
>JAYWHB010000412.1:0-9411 GCA_043777915.1 Deinococcales bacterium | reverse complement strand
TTCATATGCGCCCCCATTGCAACCTATTTTCAGTAATGGCGAACTTGATTCGCATACCACGTTTCAACAAAGCAGCATTGAATTGCTCAAGTTCCTCTGAGCTTGCATCAATTAAATGTTCCGTGTAAAACTTGCGGGTGCGAGTATTAAATGTTTGAGGCTCACCAAGTTCAGTTACTTGCTCACCTGTGTTGCTGTTGGTGTAGCTTCTGGAACTACTGATTTTACTGTACGGTTCAGTTATTTCTGTGTAATACAGTTTGTGTGGATAACCATACTTAAAATCAGCAAATTCGACATCTCGCGTTTGTTCGTTCTCGAGACACTTGATGGTATCTTCGATGGTGCTGCTGTGGCAATAACTACAGTATTTTGCGGTATCAGGTGGGGTAGGGTCAAATTGACCGTCTATCGGTCGAGTGGTCAACCAATCCCAGTCGTGTGGTGTGCTTGCACGTTTCCCCGCATTCAGAAATGGTGCGCCAAAATGTGTTTTCATTCTAAACCTCGTTTTTTACGCTCACGGCGCAATGGTTGAGGCTTTGGGGTTGATTGTCGGTTAGCTTGGATAGCCTTGATTGCCGTATCAAGGTCATGGAGAAACCCCCAACGGTAATTCATGCGTAGTCCTCAGTTTTTCCCGCTCGAGGAACAGTCAAATCACCATCGCCGAATTCGTCGTTTGGGTCGTCCATCATTGCTATTTTCACAGCTTTCTTTTGCGCTCGAATATCACCGTCAACCGTTCCAGACGCTGCCAGTGTAATCATTACAGCCACAATTAAAACGCTTTGCCACATTGGTAATAGTGCCAGCGCCGCTATGTTCAAAATACCATCCTGAAACATAAATAATGTCCATGCCAGCGCAAAAACAAATGCCAGTAAAATACGCCAATCATCCTTAATCCATTTTGCCCAACTGCGCTCGAGTGCGAAATCTACGGCTTTACGGGTAAAGGGAACACCAAGACTTGAAACCAAGGCAACTAAAGCAAACCATACAGCCGCGTTTTCAGTGACTACATTATTTGGGCTTGCGTCAGTCAGTGGTGGATTAGAAACCACAATTGGCGGCACAGGTGAGACTCGAGTAAGTTCATCTTGTGCGTTCACTGGGGCAATCGTAAAAAATAATGCCAGCAGCAGGACTAAGGCAAAAATGCAAATCCAAACTTCGGCGAATCGTTTGATGTCATGGTCTTTCATCGCTTCTCTCCGAGCTTGCGCCGTAAATTCGCATTTGCTTTAATTGCCTGTTTTGATGTTTCTCGAGCGCGTTTTTGACGTTCTTCTTTCGGCGCAATGTACAATTCACGCAAATCAGTACCCATAAATCTCCTTTACAAGTGGCTCGAGAAGTCCGCTCTCACGCGGCGGTTGCGTAGAATGGATCACCTCCTTAAGCATCGGAAGAATTGGATTTAATGCCTAGTTTCTTAGCCGTGGCGTACCCTCCAACGATTTGTAAATGTGGTCGTTCCCAATCCAGCAACTCGAGACCATAGTTTTTTGGTGGTGCTTTGCGGTAAACCTCGTTGTACAGCCCTTCGTCCCAAAAGACCTCAAGAACCTTGCCTGTTTTCGAGACTCGAGCAGGACACCAATCAACTGCCAAACGGTATTCATGGAGGCTATCAGTGGTGAATGTCACTACTTTGCGCCTGTCCACAATTTGCCCTTTGCGGTTGCGCCCTTGTGCAAAAAGTTCTTCCTGACGCTGTGCAGTACGGTATGTCTCGAGGATATGAACTTTTAAGCCCCGAGGTGCAAGCGCGATATTGGCAGTTTTAATCCAATCAGTTGTCTTGGTTGTTGCGCTGTTCATTGCACTGTGCAGGGCTGTTAGGTCTCGGTTGATGGTTGCCATAGTGCCTCCTTAAATTGCCCGAATGAAATATGCCAAAGCCGCAAATGCGGGACGATTATCAAATCCCTCCCCGCCACCTGTGGCTGTTATCGTTGCCGTGTGGGTATGGGCTGGAATGCTAAAGCTGAAACTGTGGCTATGCTCCGACCCGTAACCCGGTGTGTTGTAACCCAAGGCTGCCCCAGACGGCGGCGGCGAGCTAAACAAACCAGTCGAGCCAACCGCCCCCGCCCAATCGTCGGTTTGGTCAACTTGGTGAATTTGCACTGCATTATAACCAGACCCGCCGGACCCAATACTGCCGACCGTGTAGTGTCCGTGGTCGCCATCATTATCGGTTGCCTCAGAGATTGGTACTGCAATTTTGTTGTCTATCGTAATCCCGTGGGCATGGCTGGGCAGATGTGTCTCGAGCAGTGTAAATGTATTTGCCCCACCTGTTGCCCCCACGGGGTTCACTCCACTTGCCCCCATGATAAATTTGTTTCTCAAATCTGGCAGATTAAAGGTTGTGGTGCTGTCGCCAACCCCAAATGCCACTCCAATTTTGGCAAACAACGCGCTGTAGGTCGTTCTCGAGACCGCCGCACCATCACAAGTCAAACAGCGCGGCGGCGGACTGTTAATATCTCCAGCCATGGTCAAAATCTCACCGAGCGGCAACGCCTCAGTCTCGAGTTGGCTAATTCGAGCAATGGCTTGCGCCAAAGCCTGTGCATTGGATGCAAAGGCTCGAGTCAGCATATTGATATGGGTGTTCAAGATACTGGTCTGCCCAGCCGATAAGGTCACGATTGCCAGCACAATTTGTTGTCCTGTAGCTGCCGTCACAACCGACAGTACGCATTCATCGCGCTCTTGGCTAAAAAACGGTGTTGGTGTATAAACGGGGTCATAATCGGGGTGTCCAATATCTGGGTTTGTGGGGGTTATCGCCAAACTTTCGACCAAAAGCGGTTCAGCCACCACAAAAACAGTCACTGGCACACCTGACGGTAAAAAAGCACTTAAATTTAGGCTCGAGTCGGTCAAAAGCTCAATCACGGTGGCGCGACCGGTTGCCGAATCACGGTACGCACCGCGCCCTTTTTTGACCAAGACCGATAAATTCGGCATAGCTTGTTGCTGCACCTCTAAACCAGATAACACCCCCGATTGCAAGGTGTGGTCATGTAAGGACTTCTCAAGGTTCTCGCGCTCAGTGGATAAAATATCAGTCCATTCGCCCGAGGTTGGTCGCCACATATAGCCAGATTTTCGGTGTCTCATCTCATACCCCTATCAACTCAAAAACGCACCAAGCTGGCAGCAAATTACGAAGCAGCTTGTAAAGTCGGTTATGCGTATCAATCGTGTAGCTTTGACTGCCAGCCGTGGTCACTATTACCCGCAGCACATTCCTCGAGAAATGCTCCCAAAGACTGCGCCGCCCAATCCGTCCAACCCCAATCCGAAAGCCGCCATCGGTCTCACCACGCACGGAAACCAATACCTCGAGCGGTATCCATGTCGGGTCGAGCCAAAAGTATTCTTTAACAATTTCTTCAATCACCCCAGCCCGTCCATACCGTTTGCGCCAATCTGGGATACGGTTCAAAATCCGCCGTGCCGCATATGGTGTCAGAATCTCGTCGGTGTACCAACCAATCGTTTTAAGCAGCCAAGGAAGCGCCGCATTGGGCGTTTTGGCAGGGTCAAAAAAGTCTTTCAGGCGTAAAAGTGCAACCTCAGCCCGAAGTAACGGGCTTTGCACCATCGCAAAAATCAGCTTTAAGACTTCATCATCATGTTGATACTCTTCGCCAAGCTCATTCCAAAGATTAGTTCCATCAGTCACCAATTCCGCCAAATGAGCTTGATAAAACTCAACAGTCGCTCCACTCGAGCCACCCGCCAAAAGACCCCAAAGCCCAAGCTGATGAATCATTGGTACTTCAGCCGTTAAAAAAGCGGTACTTAACCCCAGACTGGTATCAAACAATGCGGCTGACACAAATTGTCCCGCCATTGTCACCTCGAGCCGATACATTTGCCCAATTACGACTGGCACAGACGGCGTAACCTCGAGTACCAATTGCATCCCCGCACTGGTCACAGACTGCATCTCGAGCTTGCCCGAAGCCGTGTTATAAAAAACCTCAATCCAGTTTGCACCATTGGCTCGAGCCGTCACCCCCGCCGCGACTGAATTGGCTAGGCTTGGTAAGCTAAACCAAGCATGAACCACCCCATCAAGGTACTGCTCGTTGCTCGACCCGTATAGCAAGCCTTGCCGACTACTGCCAGTCCACACCAAGGCGCTGCGCTCTAAGCTGGCTGTGGCAATCGAGTACGTGCCACCCGCCCCATTGGGCGCAAAAGGTGTCAAAGCCCCAGCAAGCGGATAACTCTCAAGGTTGGCAAAATCAGCCGCGTAAAAAATCATACATACACCGTCGTCAAGCTAATATCGTTACTGTTGATCGACACCAATTCATCAATCCCCATGCTGCCGACACCGCTTAAAACCAAAGACCCAGATTTGACCCGCCGCACCCCCGTGGTTGCCTCAAGTACCGCGCCAAGCTCATACAGCCCCGGTTCTTCACCAAGTCCAAAGCCTAGCCCTTCGTCGCCGCCAGTTATTGGGTTTAAGAACTTCACAAGATTTGCTTTGGCAAGCGCAATCACGTCAAGGCTTTTGGCGGTGGTTTTAATCTCGAGTATTGCCGTTACCAGCACTGGTCTTAAGCGTACTGGCAGTACGTGCAAAGCCGTTTTTGCGGCATCGGGGTCAAACAAATTAAACAGCGTATCGGCGGCGATGTCTGCCACCACATCGCTAATCACACTTGGGGCTGGAATTCCTCCAGCAGCCCCAGCAACAATAATTGTCACATGGTCAGCCGCCGCCACAAACCGTCCTGCCAAACTATCGGGACGGGTCGCAGGGTAACACCGCGCCCGACCGACTCGAGTATCACTCAAAGCCCGTCTTTCAAAATCTGGCGGACGAATAATCGTGTCATTTTGAATCTGGGCGGGTAGGCGCTGGCTGTACGTCTCGAGCGTGTCCCCATCCGAGCCGCCGTCCATGCGGGTGGTGTTGATCACCCCATATACTTGTCCAACCGTAGCGGCACTGCGTAAGCCTGTAATGCTGGTTGGATTCTCAAAATCGGTGTTGCCAAACGCACCAGCTTGAATCGCCTCGACCTCGAGTTCAATCACGCCACCTGAAGTGCTGGTCGCCTCTACCTTGACCTCATAGACAATGCCGCGTTGTTCATCGCCAACCTGAAACCCTGCCTGTATTGTCGTGCTTGGCGCAACATTAAATTCACAGCGTCCACCAGCTTTGCTCGGCTCTGCCAATGGCACTTTTAGAAGACTCGAGCCAAGGTGCAGCACAATATCCTCAGACACATACCGCGCACCAATCGAGTAGACCCAGCGTTCAATGTTCTCGAGTATTAAGCGCACTGCCACAATGCCGGGGTCGGTGTTGCTGGTGTCTGTCCAACGTCCAGCCGAAAGGACTGGTGCGCGGCTTTTTGCCACATCCAATTCGCTTTCTAAATTAAACGCATCCAGTAATGCTGGGATAAACACATCAGCCATGCGGTTAGGCTATCTAACCGCATGGCTGGAGACGGTGCGTTTTGCGCTAATCAAAAAATACTGGCTTCAAACGGCACAACAACCTGTCCAATTCCATCAAAGTCAACCAGCACAGACCGCGCCAAGCTCGAGTAATTCACAATCACTTCAAGGCTGTCCTCATCCCTTGCTATAAATGTCACTCCAGCCGCACCCGTATCCTGTATGCCAATCTGAAAACCCGAGGCGCTGACAGGTACAGCTTGACCAACCCACCAGTTGTCAGGGTCAACAAGCTCAGACTCAATTTGTGCTGCCAAGCTACCAAGGTCGCTAGGTGTCAATGTTGTCCTTAGCAGCCCCTCGGCATACAGCACACGCAATACCAAGCGTTTAATATCGTCCTCGAGTTTAGCTTGCCCTGATGCTAAGCGAGGACTTTTTAACCCCAGTTGCGTCTTAAATCCGGTTAAAACAGTAATTGTGTTTATTTTTTCAAACGGCTCGCTGTCCCTAAGCGACAATTCCTCCCATTCAAAACGGCTAATTGATACTTCGATGCCAGCAGGGTAGCCGTCAACAAGCATACCGAAGGCACTATTCCCAAGCGGCGCAAACAAACTGTCACTGCATTCACCCAAAATTGCGTTTGTATCTGCATTGCGTAAAGTGGCGGTCACTGTTGGAAATTCCGAATTTCCTATCTCAACTTCTAAGCGCAACCTTGAAGGTATAGGCTCAGTCACTACAAAATTTCCATAAGTAGCACAGTAAAGTGTTGATTCACTAACCGAAAACTTGCATAAATCTATCCCATCAGCGTGAATCCCAATCGCAATACTAATAAAACTATTATCGTTTGGTGCTTCAAATTCAATTGCTGCCGATGTAATTATGGCAGAAGTAGTTTGAAGCCATGTGTATGACGGATAATTTGGTACATACAATCGTCGCCCTGCTGGAATATCAGCAATTATCCAATCAGCATCAAGCCCATTGCCCACATACCCAGACACTGCGCCAAGAGGAAATGTTGTGAAATCATGGAAAGGCATTTATACCTCACCCTCGAGCAACTTAAAAAACTGCGAAATTGCGCCGTTGGCTTGTCGCTCTACTTCTTTGGCTGCCACCACTACCGCCACCGCCCCAAGCACCGCAGGGTCTGGAATGGCAATTACCGCTAAAGCAATTCTGGCTTGCTCAACTGTCATCACGGCTGTTATGACTGGCTTGGTGGCTTGCAGTACCGCGTACAATGGTCCAACTTCAATCAGTTCCTTAAATGGCTCGAGCCGTGCCAGTGCGTCATCTAAGCCAGCAATGGTTTGGGCGGCTTGGTTTATCTTGCTTTGGGCAGTCTCAATCATCCCTAAAATCGGCTCGGCTTGCGCCCGTAAGTCTTTACAGTGGGCAAAGCCTGCTCGAGTGGCTGCCATTATCTCGCCCTGTGCAACCCCAAGCGCTTGCTTGGCTCGAGTCCGTAAGCCTTCTTGGACCTGAATCTCTAAGCTAGTCATCGGTAATAATCCTCCCGACCAAATCGTGTCCAATTGGCATGATTGGCGGTAAACCCGCCAAAATCGTGCTTGCCACGGCTGGGGTTATTTTTGGCGAACCGCTTATTCCCACCGCGTCCCCACGTCGGGCTGGGGCATAGGTGGTATCTGGCAAGATTAGACCAGCGCTTGGGAAAATCGCCATCACGCGGTATTTGTCAGGGTCAGCCGTGATGCCCGTGTCCATCACCACCACTTGCACCCCTTCAACAAGCCATGACCTCTGTACCGTCGCCCAGGCACCGTGCGCCACCATGCACCAGCCTATGTCTAAAGCACCATCACCCACATCAAGGTCAATCTTGAGCGGGTGGGTTGGGTGGTCTCGAGTGTCACTTATGGTTGCCAGTCGCATAACCTTACTTCTTTTGAATTTTTTGAATCCGCTCGGTCAAGGTCATCGTTTTGGGCTTCCCATCGCTTTTTATTTTGTGGTTCGAGCCAGTCACTTTGCTGATTTTCTCAATTAAATTCATAATTCTCCTTGGTTTACCTTAATCTGGTCTTAAATCTAAAACGGTGTGTTCTGCTCTACCCCTCGCTATTGCGGTTTAAGGTCAGTTTCATTTTGTAACTCGAGTCAATATCGCCACCAACATGCCGCACCATGTACAAACCTCGTAAGCGCTTAGGAACAAAGCTGCCTTGTAAAATAATCTCGTCGCCACGCTGTATCTCAGCAATTCCAAACAAGCTGACCTGCACTTCTTGAAACTGCAACTGGGTCAGTGCCAGTGTCTCAAGTCCGCGCTCGAGCGCATCAAGTTTAGAAGATGCGCCGCCTAAAATCTCTCGCCGCACCACTGGGTATGCTCCAGTCAGTAGTGTGGCAACTTTGGTGCTGGCGTAATTGGCTGCTCCGGCGCTGGCAACTTTTGGCTTGGTCGGTGTTTTTGGGGCGGTGGTGACTGGTTTTGGCACGGCAGTTATTCCTGCTGTGCCAAGTGTCACTTGCGGATTGCTCGAGGCTGGCGACAAAGCGGCTGGCGGCAGATTGACGGTGCTTTGGATTTTTGTGCCTTGTCGGTCTGCCAGTTCTTCGGGCGTAACAATCAGGCTAAATCGTTTACCATTCTCGAATCCCGTGACCACAATCTCGGCTGGAATTCCGTAAAGGGTGCGCTTGCTGCTGTAACTCGAGACATTAGCGGCTACAGCTTGCCCAGAAACCGCGTATTCACCAGCAATCAACAAGTGTCGTTCTCTCGAGCCAACCTCGAGACCAGGACCAAAGTACAGCGCATTCCCCAAAGGACTTTCCGCCACAATATAGCCGATTTCTTTACCAATTTTACTTAAAAAATCAAAATCACTTTCATTTTCCTGCATGATGATTTTGCGTTTTTTATTAGCAGCTTCCGATACGGCTGGCGGTGTCGGTTTGGGTTTGGCGGTTATTCCAGATGTGCCAAGTGTCGTGCTTGGGCTACTCGAGGCTAAAGGCGGCGGCTTGGTATCCCCTTGGCGCTTGACCACTGGTACAGGGCTGGCGCAAGTCGTCCATGCACCCCAAACGCTTAATGGCACACGGCGAATCGGTCCGGTCGGTATGACAACCACACCATGGTTTGCTGTGGTGTTCTCGACCACCACTGGTACACCATTAAATTCACCCACATAAACGCAAACATGACCAGCAGGCAGCGACACATTGCCCTGAAATAACACATCACCCGGTTGTGGGTCGCCATTGTGTGCCAAGCCAAGCTGCCGTGCGGCTAGTTCGTAATCCACTGCATAGCGAACACTGCGATTATGGCTACCTGATATTTTCAAAGCCCGTTTTGCCACTTCCCATTGGTTTACCTCTAAGCCTAGCCCATGCTCGACCACTTGCCGTGCAAACTGAGCGCAATACTCGTAAACGGTTTTGGTGTCGTGCGTTAAGGTTTTTATGGCGACCCCGTTAGCAACTTGTCTTGCGGCACTGGCAACTCGAGTGTTGCCATACTGGGCAGGCTGCCCCGCGACTGGTACACCGCTACTGGCTGGCGGTAGTGGTTCGACCACTACTCCGCTTGTGGTCACAGTTTGAATCGCATCAGGAGCGCTTTGAAAAGCCGTACTGCCTTCCTTAAAAGCTCGGTATGCCCCAGCCCCAATGCCAATTGTTAAATTCCACCTTGCAGCAATTTCTTTAGCCGCCGCCGCATAGGTTGTAGACACCAGCCGCTCGGTTCGTTGTCCAGACTCACGCAAATACTGACTGCACCCATAAGCGGTTATGACCAGTTTTGCACCATTGACCGCATCAAACGCAAAATCAGAATCCCAAATCAGCAAATTCTTACCCAGCAGCAGCATTTCATCATCCCTGTAGCCGCCGTAAACTTCGCTTAACACTGCCCCTTCATCAAGTTGTCCAGATTCCTCGAGCGCAAGGGCATGTTCGCCAACAATCGTC
>JAYWHB010000411.1:0-9413 GCA_043777915.1 Deinococcales bacterium | reverse complement strand
ATTCAATCGAGAATCTAAATGCACCAATTGTCATCAATCAAAAACGAGTCGGTGGCGGTTCGCGCTCAACCATGGGAACATACACCGATATTGCTGGGCTGCTGCGCCTGCTTTTTTCTCGAGTCGGTCTTCCTTCGGCTGGAGCGCCCTTTTTTTATTCGTTCAACACCCCGCAAGGCATGTGTCTCGAGTGCGAGGGGATTGGCAAAACCGTGCAGCTAGACTTGGAGCGCTTTCTTGACAAAACCAAGTCCCTGAACGGCGGGGCGTTGCTACATCCAGAATTTAAGGTTGGCAAATGGATTTGGAAAATTTATACAGAATCCAAATTTTTTGACAATGATAAGCCAATCGAGCAGTACACTCCTGAAGAAATGCAAATTTTGTTGTATGGAGCAGGAAATCATAAGGTTGCCTTCACTGATTTTAATTTGAAGTACGAAGGTTTAATCGAGCGTTTTAACCGTTCGTACATTGCCAAAGACGCGGCTGCCATGTCTGAGCGCAACCGTGCTATTTTTGAGCAATTTGTCAATACCCAAGTCTGCCCAGTTTGTCATGGGGCAAGGCTGAACCAAGCCGCCCTCGAGTCCAAAATAAATGGGCTAAACATCAGCGATATGTCAAATCTCGAGGCGACAAAACTCATCGAAGCACTGCAAGGTCTGACTGACCCAATTGCCCAAAAAGTGGCGGCTAAACTGCTGGAACGGCTCGAGCATTTGGTACAAATTGGTTTGGGGTATTTAAGCCTGAACCGTGAAACCACGACGCTTTCGGGTGGCGAATCGCAACGGATTAAAATGATTCGGCACTTGGGCAACAGCTTAACCAACATGCTTTATATCTTGGATGAACCCTCAGTTGGGCTTCATGCTCGAGATGTGGCTAGATTAACTGGTTTACTGCGTCAACTGCGTGACAAAGGCAATACAGTGTTGGTGGTTGAACATGACCCAGATGTGATTGGTGTGGCTGACCATATTGTGGACATTGGACCCAAAGCTGGTTCGCACGGTGGGACAGTGGTCTTTGAAGGGACTGTGGAAAAATTACTCGAGGCGGATACACTGACTGGGCGATTTTTGCAGCAAAATCTGCCCATCAAACAAAAAACTCGCCAAGCCACAGGGTTTCTCGAGATTTAAAATGCGAACTTAAACAACTTAAAAAATGTTTCGGTCAGTATTCCCACCGGGGTGTTTACGGTCGTGACAGGTGTGGCAGGAAGCGGCAAAAGTACCCTCATCAACGATGTGTTCCTCGAGCAGCACCCAAACGCAATTGTCATAGACCAGTCTCGAGTCACCACTTCGGTGCGTTCCGCCCCAGCTACCTACACAGGAATCATGGATGAGATTCGCAGCGTCTTTGCCAAAGCCAATAAAGTTAGTCCATCCCTATTTAGTTTTAACTCCTCAGGAAGCTGCCCCAATTGTAATGGTCTGGGCGTGGTTTACACCGACCTTGCTTTTATGGAAGGCATCACCTCGCACTGCGAAGTTTGCGATGGCAAACGCTTTAAGCCCGAAGTTCTCGAGTACAAACTGCGTGGCAAAACCATTAGCGATGTCCTCGAGATGACCGTCGAAGATGCGCTCGAGTATTTTACTGAAAAGAAAATCAAGGGGGTGGTTCAAGCCATGTCCGATGTTGGACTTGGCTACTTAAAACTTGGGCAACCACTCAGTACCGTTTCTGGTGGCGAAGGGCAACGCCTAAAACTCGCCACCGAACTGCACAAAGCGGGAACGGTTTACGTGATGGACGAACCAACCACGGGCTTACATTTATCGGATATTGGGCAACTGATGAAAATTATTGATAAGCTGGTAGACGCGGGAAACACGGTTATTTTAATCGAGCATCATCTGGATGTGATTCGTCAAGCCGACTGGATTATAGACATGGGTCCGGAAGGTGGAAACGCTGGCGGGCAAGTGCTGTTTGCTGGCACACCAAAGGATTTACTGCTCGAGAAAAGCTCGATTACGGCACAGTATTTGTAGCCACTAATAGCAGAATGCGCCAAGCTGAGTTCTCGTACTCTACAGAGTGAAACAAAACCGATGATGAACCCGCCTGTGATGTGGCTTTCGCCCTCAAGTAAAAATAGATTTGAAAGGAATAATCATGAGTACAACGAAACCAAAAATTGACACTCGAGCAGCACAGCACACCGTTGGCATTCGGGTTCAAGTGCCGATGAGCGCGTTTGATGATGTGATTCCGCAATTATTAAACGAAGTCTTGGGCTGGTTGGGTCAAAAAGGGATTGCCCCTACAGGAGCGCCATTGATGCGTTTTCATGTGATTAACATGGAGCATGACATGGACATCGAAATTGGTGTGCCTGTTGCACAATCCTTACCCACAGAGGGTCGTCTGATTGCCAGTGAAATTCCAGCCGGTCGGTATGCTTGGCTGATTTATACAGGCAGAGACAATGGGTATGCAGGCAATAAGGTTTTGATTGATTGGGCAGTCGAGCAAGGGCTTTATTTTGATCGGTGGGAAGTTGCAACAGGTGATGCGTTTCGTGCGCGGTACGAATCTTTTCTGACCAACCCAGACGATGAATCAGACCATACACGTTGGGAAACCGAAGTCGCTATTCGGCTGGCAGATTAGTTTTTTTGTTGAGTCCACATAACGCCACGCCCTACAACTTTCCAAGCCAAAGCCAAATACGGTAGGCTAAGGCTGTTGTGCTTAGCGCCCTACTCGATGTGATTTTGCCTGTGCTGGTGGTGGTGGCAGTTGGGGCTGCCATTGGGCGTTTTCTAAAACCTGATGCCAATACAGTTGCTAAAGTGACACTCTATGCGCTTTCTCCAAGTTTAGCCCTGTATAACCTTGCCCATAGCCAAGCCAACCTGACCAGTGCGCTTAAAATTGTGCTTGGTTATATTTTATTTGTGCTGATTATGGGTCGGGTGACGTGGCTCTCGAGTCGAGACCAAACCGATGAAACCCGCCGCGCTATGGTCGCTGGGGTGATTACAGGCAACAACGGTAATTTTGGTTTACCGATAGCCTTGTTTGCCTTTGGTAAACCCGGTCTCGAGTTGTCGCTGGTGGTTTTTACCATCAGTGTTTTTATGACCTTTGTGGTGACACCAAGCGTCTTAAAGGATGGCACTTGGCGTTCTAAGGTACACACGGTTTTTGCCTTGCCTCTGGTTTGGGCGGCGCTGCTTGGGGTAACACTGAACTCTTTGGGCATTAAAATCCCTGTTGGGCTTGACCGAGGCATAGCGCTTCTTGCCGAGGCTGCTGTGCCGATGCTTTTAATCAGTTTGGGCTTACAAATTGGGAGCAGTGGCTTTCCAGTCCCGTCTCGAGCCATGATTCGAGCCGTGGCATTGCGTTTGGTTTTAGGTCCTTGTGTGGCGCTTTTTGTGGCTTGGTTGGTTGGGGCAACCGGTCTCGAGCGCGGGGTCTTGGTTTTGTCTTCTGCCATGCCCACCGCAATCAATGCGTTTTTGGTGGCTCAAGAACTCAAAGCCGATGCCAAACTGATAGGCGGCATTGTTATTTTAACCACCCTGCTGAGTATTCCCGTGATTGCCCTGATTGTGACCCTGCTGCGTTGAAATTTGTAACTCGAGAAACCGCAAAGCCTAATTTTGTTAGACTACCCAGATGGATTACATCATCAAAGACTTGCACCATGCCACCGAAATGGACGGGCTAAAAGATGTCCAGCAAAGTGCTTGGGGCTACGACGAAAGCGATTTAACGCCAGGCAGTTTATTCACCGTTCATGCCCATATGGGTGGGATTGTTTGCGCGGCGTTTGCCGTGGATTCAGACATTCCAGTTGGCTTTGCCTATAGTTTCCCAGCCCACTACAAAAACAAAATGGTGCAGCATTCGCATATGTTAGCGCTTCGTCCAGAACACCGCGCCAGTGGTTTGGCATCTCGCCTTAAACATTACCAGCGCACTCGAGCCTTAGAACTGGGTTATGACTTGATGACGTGGACATTTGATCCAGCCTTAACCAAAAATGCACGTTTGAACCTAGGAAAACTCGGCGCTCGAGCCGTTTCGTATCACCCAGATTGGTACACAATCAAAGGCGGGATTTACGCAGGGCTACCCGCCGACAGGTTCTTTGTCGAATGGGATTTAAGCCAAGTTTTTACGGAACATCCAAACACTGCTCCAATTGGAGCATATGCCCTCGAGCGTGACGGTCTTCAGGCTGGCATTCCAAATCTTGATTTAACAGGTATTGTCTTGATTGAAAGCCCTCGAGATATAGATGCCTTAAAAGCCGCCAACCTTGCTGCCGCCCAGACTTGGCGAACCGCCCACCGAATTGTTTTTCCGCATTACTTTAATCAGGGGTATGTGGTCACAGACATTCACGACACGATTGAGCGAACTTTTTATCATCTCGAGCATGAATGATTTTGGCTAGGCGCGATGAGCTAAAAATCTTTTCCTCATCGCTCGAGACTCATCGCTCAGAGCCTCTTAGGTCATTTGCCGCTCTTTTGCCTTTATGATGAGGCGTTACAAGCTGACCTCGAGATGACTCGAGAAGCAGCGAGTTCTAGGAGGATTTTATGAAAACACCTGTGCGTGTTGCTGTGACTGGCGCGGCTGGTCAAATTGGTTATAGTTTGTTGTTCCGAATTGCCAGTGGTGAAATGCTGGGTCTGGATCAACCGGTTATTCTGCATCTGCTCGAGATTACTCCAGCCCTAAAAGCCTTGCAGGGTGTGATTATGGAACTCGAGGATTGTGCTTTCCCGCTACTGGCTGGTGTGGTGGCTTCTGATGACCCCATGGTTGCCTTTGCTGATGTCAATTATGCGCTGCTGGTTGGCGCAATGCCACGCAAGCAAGGCATGGAACGCGGCGATTTATTGGCTGCCAACGGCGGTATTTTTAAGCCCCAAGGTCATGCCCTGTCCGAAGTTGCAGCAAGGGATGTCAAGGTTTTGGTGGTCGGTAATCCAGCCAATACCAATGCTTTAATTGCACAAAGTCACGCGCCTAAACTTGACCCGAAGCAATTTACGGCGATGACTCGTTTGGATCATAATCGTGCTTTGTCGCAATTGGCTGCTAAAACCAAATCGGCAGTCTCGAGTATTGCCCAACTGACGATTTGGGGCAATCATTCTAGCACCCAATATCCAGATATTTTTCATGCCACCATTAACGGGCAGAACGCGGCTGGACTGGTCAATGACCAAGAATGGTTGGCAAATACTTTTATTCCAACTGTGGCAAAACGAGGCGCGGCGATTATCGAAGCTAGGGGACTAAGCAGTGCTGCCAGTGCCGCCAATGCCGCAATTGACCATATGCACGATTGGGCATTGGGTTCGGCGTGGACGAGCATGGGTATTCCATCCGATGGCAGTTACGGAATCCCCGAAGGACTGATTTACAGTTTCCCAGTGACTTGTAAAGATGGTGTTTACAGCATCATTCAAGGACTCGAGATTAACGATTTTAGCCGCAGCAAAATGGATGCGACCGCCGCCGAACTCGAGGATGAACGCAAAGCTGTACGCGAACTTGGTTTGATTTAATAGCTTCTAGCGGCTAAGTAAAGAAGCAAATTTAAGTTGAGGATCAGTACGAAGAAAATGTGTGTAGGGGCAGACCCCTGTGTCTGCCTTGTTAAGAATTGGTTAAAAGTAATTTGGCTTTCCTACTTAGTTATTAGCTTCTAGTCAGTGCGTTTTATAGGCTGCTTTCAAGATAATTCAAAATGACCAATGTGCAGCGCGAGGTAAACTCGCGCTGTATTTTTTAAATGAAGACGTAACTTCCTTGCCAAACACCATATTCTGAGGTGGTCACGCCATTGCGGGTAGACCCTGTGTAGGTGGCTTGTCCAGCCCGAATTTCGATGGTGACTGTGCCACCAGCAATCGTGATTTTTCCTGCGTGAATAGCAGCCTTGCAGACACTCGAGTCATCAGTGTAGGTGTCTGTTCCCCAAACGGTACTGCCGGGAATTTCGGCGACCACAGGGCAAGTGTACGCATACCGTTTTCCATTTTCGCCTCGGTAGGTAGCGGCATCGGTACTCCAAGTTGCTGCTACAGGCGTTGGCGTTGGGGCGGGTGTGGTCTGACACGCAATCAGTGCAAACAAAAGCAGACTGCCGACTATTTTTTTCATAAATCCTCCTTATGGACTTTTTAAGCATACAAAACCCGTGTCACTCGAGCGTCACATGTCGGTCTGGAGACAACATTGGGGGTGATTTTTATTGCATATTTATACTGTATACTGCCTCAATTATGCAAAACAAAGACCCTCGGCAGCGACGTATTCAAGAGATTATTGCTGGCGAATTTATTGCCACCCAAGGCGAATTGGTTGATCGTTTACTCAAAGAGGGCTTTCATGTCACCCAAGCTACCGTCAGCCGTGACATTTCCGAATTGCGTTTGGTGCGTCAACCTTTTGGTAAAAACAAGTACCGTTATGCGCTTTCTAAACACCAAGCCTCGATTGACCCTTACGAGGAATTGCGGGTTCAATTTAAGCAATTTGTGCGTGATATTGACCGTGCCGAGAATATCGTGGTCTTAAAAGTCAGTGATGGTTATGCGATGGGTGTGGCATTAACGCTTGACCAACTTTCAAGAGATGACATTGTGGGTACACTGGCTGGGCAAGACACAATTTTTGTGGCAGCCAGAAGTTTAGAAGCCGCGATGGTGATTAAAGTCGAGTTTGAAGATTATTTGACCAGTTAAAGGAGTGAAGATGCTAAAAGTGGCGTTGTTATGGCGAGGCAACCGCCAAGCACGGGATACTGTACAACTCGAGGAAACCCGTTTTAAGGCACTGACCGAGGCATTGAGAGCTTTGAAGGTCGAAGTTCAGGCGGCTGTTTTTGATGAAGCATTTGCCGATGAAGTCCACAAACAACTGCTGCAAATGGATGGTGTGCTGGTTTGGGTCAATCCTTTACAAAATGGGGTCAATCGCCAAGTCTTAGATACACTGCTTGAGAAAGTGGCTTCAACGGGGGTTTTTATCAGTTCGCGCCCAGATGTTATTCTTAAACTTGGGACAAAAGAAGTGCTTTTTCAGACTCGAGCCATGACTTGGGCAACCGATACACACCGCTACTCGAGTTTAGAAGAACTGCGTTTAGAATTACCAAAACGCTTACAAACTAGCTCAAGGGTGCTAAAACAACACCGTGGCAACGACGGCAATGGAGTCTGGAAAGTTGAAACCCACCCAAGCGAGGCTGGTTTACTTCGGGTGCGTCATGCCTTGCGCGGTTCGCCTGTGCAGGACTTAACTTTAGAGGATTTCCTAAGCCTTCTCGAGCCATACTTTTTAGCGGGACAAATGATAGACCAAGCCTATCAAGCACGTCTTACCGAAGGGATGGTGCGTTGTTACCTTGTGCAAGACAAAGTGGCTGGTTTTGGGCATCAGTTGGTCAATGCCTTATTCCCAGCCGAAAACGGAGAATTGCCAGCACTAACCGAACGGCTGTACTACCCTGCCGATAAGACCGAATTCCAAAGCCTAAAACGCAATATGGAAGACCTTTGGGTTGGGCAACTCTGCCAAATCCTCGAGATTGCCCCCAATGACTTACCGATGATTTGGGATGCCGATTTTTTATTTGGCAACCAAGAAAATACTTTTGTGTTGTGTGAAATTAACGTCAGCAGCGTGTATCCTTTTCCAGATTCGGCACTCGAGCCTTTGGCAGCCGCAACGCTTTTGCAATTGCAAAAAAACACTTAATCCACACGGTATAATCGGGGCGTGTCGCTTAAAGGAACAGGTTCAGGAGCATTACCGCCACTACTCGAGCAGTATATCAAACTGCGTGACCAGTACGCCGAGTACGTGCTGCTTTTTCAGGTCGGAGATTTTTTTGAAGCCTTTGGTGAAGATGCCGAACGGCTCTCGAAGCTCCTGAATATTACCCTAACCCATAAAGCCAGCAAAGATTTTTCTACGCCAATGGCTGGAATTCCAGTTCGCGCTGCCGAAACCCACATCGAGCGACTGCTAAAGCTCGGGCAGCGAATTGCTGTGGCTGAACAAGTCGAAGACCCCAGCACCGCCAAGGGTTTGGTAGACCGAGCCGTGACGCAACTGATTACGCCCGGTACGGTGGCACTCGAGGACATTCTGCGTGGCGAGGAGAATTTTCTAGCGAGTGTTGCTTCTGGCGATGGGTACGCACTAGCCCTGTTGGATGTAAGCACGGGCGAATTTAGATGTTGCCAAGTCTCGAGTCGGGGCGCACTGTACGACGAATTGGCACGGTATCGCCCTGCTGAGGTGCTGCTTGCCCCAGAATTAGAACAAAACACCGCGTTTATGCTCGAGTTCAATGCCCGTTTTCCCGTGATGCGCTCGAGTGCCAGTTTTGAACTTACCGATGCCGAACGCGCTTTAACCGCCCAATTTGGCACGCCCCCCAGTATGCTCGAGACAACCGCCCTACGCCGAGTCTGCGGCGCGGTCTTGGAATACGCCAGTCGGGTTCTCGAGCATCCCAATTTGCCTTCGGTGCGGCGGGTGCAACGTTATGACCCCGGAGCGCAAATGCGACTGGATGAAGCCGCACTGCGAGCGCTCGAGGTTTTTACACCACTTTCGCCGACTGCCCCTGAAAATGCCACACTGTTTGGGGCATTAAACGACACCCGCACTGCCCCCGGTCGTCGGCGCTTAAAGGCGTGGCTGCGAGCGCCGCTTCTGGATGCTCACCTGATTACTGAACGACTCGAGGCGGTTGCCACCCTGCACCGAGAATCTGAGAGCCGCAAAGCCATCCGTGCTGCCCTGTACCGCGCCCATGACCTCGAGCGGCTGGCGACCCGAGTGGCAATGCAACGCGCCAATGCCCGAGACTTAAATGCCTTACTGCGAACCTTAGAACTCATCCCAGAACTCCAAGCCCTGCTCGAGCCACTCGAAGCAAGGTTATTGCGTGACCTGCAAACCCGATTAGACCCAATTAACCACGCCGCCGAACTGGTACGAGCCTCCTTAATCGAAACCCCGCCCTTAAAACTAACTGAAGGCGGATTTATCCGCGATGGTTTTGATGCCGAACTCGACGAGTACCGCACTCGAGGACTTGAAGGACGAACATGGATTGCCCAACTCGAGGCTTCGGAACGCATCCGCACTGGAATAAATGGCTTAAAGGTTGGCTATAACAATGTTTTTGGTTACTTCCTCGAGATAACCAACCCGCACAAGCACCTCGTCCCAGATGATTACCGAGCCGTCGCTACCTTAAAAGACCGAATGCGCTTTACCCGCCCAGATTTACGCGAAAAAGAACGTGAGGTACTGCATTTTGAAGAACGCGCCCAAGCTCGGGAGTACACCGTTTTTCTCGAGCTTCGCAGTCAGTTATCGGCGCAAACCGAACGCTTACAACT
>JAYWHB010000410.1:0-3387 GCA_043777915.1 Deinococcales bacterium | reverse complement strand
CTGTTGGACTAGGAGCAAAGCGTCCTCTGAACATGGTTAGCAGTATAAAAGACCAATGGGCAGCATTGGTCTTCGTGGGGGATGGGTGGAGCAATTGTTAGGAGCGGGCAAGTTGGGGTTCTTGTTCGAGTTGTGCCGCCAGATTTTTGAGGATTTTGGCTAAACGATGACGAATCAATGGTTGCTTGGGTTGAAGGCTAAGCAGATGGGCTTCTCGACGTAGAAACTTTAGGTGTTCTTGACCATTCTCGAGGATTTCGGTGTACAGGTTCATTTGTAACCTCCTGAAATAAATATAAAACAAAATCTTCTATTTTGTCAAGTCAAATTTATAATTGATATTGCTTAGTTGTATTTAGAATAAAATTTAGAAAATAAAAGTTTATTTATTCTGGTTTGATAGAAAACTCAAAACAAGGTATGCTTAGCGCTAATGAAACCAATTGCAGTGGTCAAATACGGTGGCAATGCCATGAAAAACCTCGAGTTACGCCGAGCCATCGCCCAAGAAATCGCGGGCTTGCGCCAAACTCGCCGGGTGGTTGTGGTACATGGCGGAGGACCAGTCATCGAACGAGACCTTGGGCGGTTGGGCATCGAATCTAATTTTGTACGTGGTTTACGGGTCACAACCCCCGAAGCACTCGAGGTCATCGAAAAAGCCATCACTACCTTAAGCAAAGAACTGGCACAAGACATCACCCACGCCATTGGCTTAACAGGACGTGACATGCAGCTTTTAGAAGCCAAGGTTCTCGAGCCAGAATTGGGGCGGGTTGGACGGGTGCATCGCGTCAACACCGACCTGATTCAAACCCTCTTAGCCCAAGACATCACCCCAGTGATTGGTTGTATCGCTACCGATGAAGATGGCGAAGCGCTTAATATCAATGCAGATTGGGCGGCTGGAGCAGTGGCGGGCAAACTCGGCAGTGAAATTATTTTTTTGACTGATGTTTCTGGTGTACTGCAAGACCCCCAAGACCCAAGCAGTTTACAAACTGTTCTGCTCGAACAGCAAGCCAAAACTTGGATTGAACAAGGCATTATTTCAGGCGGCATGATTCCCAAAGTCGAAGCTGCCTTAAATGCCCTAAGCATGGGCGCACCCAAAGCCACCATTGCCAGTGGTATGAAAACGGGTATCCTCGAGTTGGCTTTGGCTAGGCTGGCTGGCACAACCTTTAACCCTGATAAACTAAACAAATGAAACGCCCAAACCGTCAAACCATCGAGACCGACATCAGCGACACAATCCTCGAGTTACGATTACCCAACACCCATGCCAGACACCAAATTACTGGGGCGGCGGTACTTTTATGGAACACTTGGAAGCGCAAACCAGACTTTGAACATGGGGTACAAGCAGTAGTAAAAAAATATCCTGTCACAGAAACCATAGCGAGAACCGATGCCGAAAGACTCCTAACATACTTTGAAGAATCTGGTTTACTTGAGTGACAATTGCTTTTTGATAAACAGGCTAGAATCCGCTTATGAAATGGTTGATTTGTCTTATTTTTCTTTTGTTCTCGAGCAGTTTGGCGCAAAGCCCCCAAGCCGCCGCTAAACCCAATGCTGTCGCTGATGCGATTGCCGACCAAACCGTGCGTGACTGGCAGTCTGGTAAATTTAAGCCAGCCCCGCTTGACCCTAAAGCGCTCGAGGGCGAGACTGATCCAACGGTGTTACTGCAAAAACAATTGCGGGCTTTAACCCAACAAGTCCAATTTGCCCCAGCCCCTAAGAATGCTCGAGTCAGTTTTGATTTACGCCGCGTCACCGAGGACGGTTCGGCTCGAGTTTACACTTACCCAGTTACTTCTAATTCGTTGGGTGATGAATTACTGACGATTACCTTGGTTCAAAATGGTCAGACATGGCAAGCTGAATCGGTGCGAATTGGTACAAATGCAGATTTAATTCCAGAATTTGTCAAAACCATTTGGGGTGCTTGGTTATTCGCGGCACTTTCGGCGTTTTTGCTTTGGGCGAGTATTGCCAAAACCCCTTGGCGCACACTTCTCGAGCAGAGTGTCCAGACAGTCAAAGCCTATAAGGGTATCTACATTGGAACTTTTATTTTCTTTTTTGGTTTGTTTGGACTTGGAACACTGGTCGGACTGGCAAATCCAAGCATCACGAAAGCCATCGGTGAATTTCTACGCACGGTGCTATCGGCAAACGGTGTGGCAGAACTGACCCAGACCAATGTTGCCAGTGCTGCTTTTGGCATCACTTGGAATAATTTGCGCTCGGGAATTTTCTTAACCAGTTATGTTCCGGGCAGCTTTTTTGCTGTTCCAGCCTATTTGATTGGTTTGTTTCAATATCCTTTTTATGGTTTGGCGCTTGCGCCCGTTGGAACATTGCCGTTAGCTGCATGGTTGCTGCATATTCCAACAATTTTAATAGAACTCGGTTCATATATTTTTATTGTCGCTTCAAGTGGGGTGCTGCTTTTTCGTATTATCAAAAAAACCCCTTGGAGCTTTGCGTTTCTCGAGTACACCCGCTCTTTACCGTTGGCGGTTAGTTTTTTGGTTTTAGCTGCCTGGTACGAAGCCTTTGAAATCATTGTTCTCATTCCGCTTGTTATGAAATAAAGTGTGAAACTGGCTCAAAGAAAACTTGTCCAAAAAATTTCTTTCACCGTAATTGCGTTTGGTGTTCTGCTTTACTTGGGTTTACTAACGTGGGTTGGGGCAGTCTCGAGCAGCAACAACCCGATTCAAGCCGATGCGGTTATCGTGCTAGGCGCTCAAGCCTATTACCCTGCTGGACGCTGGAATCCCTGTCTAGTGGCTCGAGTCAAACGCGGTGTGGAATTGGTACAGGCAGGTTTTGCAAAGCAACTCGTTTTAAGCGGCGGGGTAGACAAAGAAGATGGGGCAGTCGAAGCCGAAGTGATGCAGGATATTGCGGTTTCGTTTGGACTGCAAAAAGAACAAACCTTGCTCGAGCCACAAAGTACCAGCACTGCCGAGAATCTTCGGTTTTCAAAATCTCTACTGACCAGTCCTCGAGTGCTGATTGTCTCTGACCCGTTTCATTTGGCTCGGGCGGGGGCATTGGCAACAAAAATTGGTCTCGAGCCAGTGCTAATTGGAGCGCCTAGAAGTCCTTGTTGGTCTCGGTTTGGAATGCTCTCGAGATTTGCTTTGCGTGAACCCCTCGCCATGATTGAAAATTGGTTGCGTGGCGACTTATAAATTTCGTAGACTCGAGCCATGACTGATTTACGTGGACGCGACTTTCTAAGAAACCTTGATTTGACCCCGCCCGAATACCGAGGCTTGATGGATACGGCTCATGCGCTAAAACGTGGTGAGATGCGTGGACAAAAACCACTCGAGGGCAAGACCTTAGCAATGATTTTTGAAAAAC
>JAYWHB010000409.1:0-3391 GCA_043777915.1 Deinococcales bacterium | reverse complement strand
TCGTCTTCACTGAGCTTAAATTCGGGGGCTGGTCGTGACATATTTTAGTCTAACCGATAAAAAGAGATCACTTACTCTCTTCGCGTTATTGGTAGTAGCTTTCGGTTTTTTTGAACATTATTTTAAGTTTATATACCAGAAACACAACACGGTAGGCTCGAGCTAGGCGCTAATTGTTTACTCGAGACCTATTGTTACAAGCAAGAATCTCAATGAGGTAAATTCAATGAACGATTCATTACAAGATACTTTGCAAACGCTGATTCAATCAGGTACAACATCGAACGCAGCCCTGAACAGGCTTATTAACGATTACGCCGATTACCACATGATGCTTACGTTTGTCGGGGGGCTATTTTTGGTAAGCCTGCTCCTCCTCAGCTTTTTTCTTTGGAGGCGATCAACAAAAGTACATTCAATTTTTGAAAAGAAAACGTATTTATATTTTGGGGGAATAAGCGTAATAGTCAGCTTATTTATGGCTTTAATAGTCGCGGCAAACTTGAGCAGCGCCTTAGATGCTCGGCAAGCATTTGCGGGGTCACTCGAGATGCTCAGTACACCCCAAACTGGTACTCCAAAGGATCAACGTTACCAGTCTTTTCAGGCGTGGGTACAATCGGGTAGCGTACAAATGCCGTCGCTGGTTCAGAGCAAAATAAACAACCGTCTATCGTGGCAACTGCCTAAAGCCATTATTTGTAGTATTTTGCTGGTTTTACTTGTAGCCATCTGCACCCGAGTTTGGCAGACGCTTATCAGAAAATCGCGTTCACGCCAAACAAAATGGAGTTTTCGACAAGCTGCACTTCTTTTATCTGGGGTAGTAGCAACGGTTATTGTTTGTTTTCTGCCGATGCTCATGGTTATTGGAAATACACAAGCATCATTTGCACCAATCGTACTAACGCTATTTTTTGGTTGAGGCTGCACCTAAGCCCAAGCTGGGGTTAAACGCCCTTTGTCGTCGCGGGTGTACGGAGTCCAAACCAATGCGACCAGTTCAACATTGACATAGGTTGCTTTTGCCTTTATTTCTAGGGTCTCGAGTGGTTCGTTGGGGTCTACGGCACTTATCCCCTCGAGTTCGGTTGCGAGTTCGGTTTGTAATTCCTCGAGTTCGGCTTGTAACCCTTCGACACTTTCACTGGCTCGAGTTACATCTTGTCCTTCTTTGAAGGCTCTACTTGCACCGCGCATTCCTAAGCCTACTTTGGCGATCACATTGGTTTTACGACCACTACCAAATAATGCCCCGAGGATTCCAGCGCCGACTATAATTGGGCTTGCCCTGCTTGAGCGGCTTGCTTGGCGGTTATGGTTTGTAACTGGTATTGTTCCACATCGAGTTTTTTTAATTCTGGAAGGCTAGTTTCAAATCGGGTAACGATTTGCTCGAGTGAGCCTAAGAATCCATTCAGAATCATTATAAAATCTTGTTTTGGGTAGTGGGTTCTGATCATAAACTTATCCTTTTTCTAAACAACTAAACGTCTATACGCCCCTCGCGCCATGCCTGTAATAACTTCTCGGTCACTTCTGCCATGTCTCGCTTCTCGCGCTTGCATTTGATTTGTGCCTCGAGCTTAATATCCTCCGGCACAAGTGCATTCTATTGTGTATACCCCTGAGCGCGTTTTGACGGCTCGAGCTTGGTGCAGCATTTGGGTAGGTTGCCTTATTGTTCGAGCAGAAATTCTAGGGTTTCACATGGATTTTCCTCTTCAACCAATTCTAACTCTTCGGGTATCACGACCTCGCTTGGTGGTGATCTAAGTATCTTGAGTAAGCGTTGCTTTTGTTCTGGGTTCATGGTTGTATTTTACCTCACTTGTTGCATTCGTTGCTTTTGTTGCGTTACACTATTCTTATGTCAGAACGTAAACTTACCCCTTCCGAATTCGGACGCGAACTTGGGTATAGCGCCCAAACTGTGCGGCGCTGGATTAAAGACCATCGTGTTCGTGCTGAACGCCCAGTTAATCATGGGCATTTTCGCATCCCAGAATCTGAACTCGAGCGTTTGCGCCGCGAAACGAGCCAAGCATGATTGTGGCTGTCTCTGGTTTTAAGGGTGGGGTTGCGAAAACTACTACGGCACTGCACCTTGCGGGATTCTTTGCTTCTCGAGGGCAGACGCTTTTGGTGGATTCGGATTCTAACCGCAGTGCTTTGCGCTTTGCCGAAATGGGCGATACTTTGCCATTCGAGGTGTTCTCGCAGAATGAAAGCATGAAAAAACTGACTTCTGGGCGCTACCAGCATATTGTGTTTGATACTCCGGGCAACCCAGACGAGGATGATTTACTCGAGATTGCCTTGGGTGTTGACCTGATGATTCTGCCAACCATTCCAGACAGAATGTCTTACGACCCGCTTTTGATGCTCGAGCCAAAGTTAAAAGGTGCAAATTATCGGGTACTCGTGACCATTGCTCCAAGTCATCCAGAAAAAGATGGTGAACAGGTGCGTGATGCACTGCTCGAGGCGGGAATGCCAGTCTTTCAAACCGTCATTCATCGGCGGGCAGCCTTTAAGCACGCCAGCAATGCCGGGGCGTTGGTCTCAGGTTCAGAGTACGAAGCATTGGGTTTGGAGGTGTTGGCGCATGGCAACCAAGCCTAATCCGCGTGATGTGCTGATGGCGGCTCGAGCCAGCCAGCAACGAGCCGAAGTGGGCGAGTCAAAGACTCAAACAGTTGAGAATGTTGTGTCTGGTAAGCAACAAACACAACTCAATAACTCAAACACTCAATTAGTCAATAAATCAAACACTCAATCACTCGAGATACCAAAGTACGCCCAACTGCAACCTGTCAACTTGCGCTTACGCGAAGACCAATTGACAGCACTTGCCGAACTCGAGCGGGTGGTGATGCGTCGCCGCAAGCAAAAAGGTGGAGAACGAATCACCAAAAACACACTCATTCGAGTGGCAGTGGATTACCTGATTGCCAATGCCGATAAGCTCGAGGGCGATACGGAAGAAGAAATTTTGAATTTATTTAAAAAAGGAATGGATTAAAACTATGGATTTGTCAAAAATACTTGAAAATTTAGCCCAAGATAAGATACCTGTCTTTTGGGCGTTATTAATAGCAATTTTTAACTTGGTATTAGCTGGATTTGGATTTTGGCAAAGAACAATCAATATAGCCTCAGAAGAAAAAATAGCTGAACTTAAAAACTCTACCGAAAATTCTATCAGTCAGATAGAAAGCTCTACCAAAAAATTGGTTGCCGAGATTAAAACCAAATCAGATGAATCAATTGCCAAAATTCAAAGTGATAATAACTAGACGTTATCGGAAATTAGGATAAGCTATTCGAGTGCTGCATTACGACAAACTCGTCAAGAATAAAACTCGCTTCTTAGCCCTGACTGGACTAA
>JAYWHB010000408.1:0-3394 GCA_043777915.1 Deinococcales bacterium | reverse complement strand
ACACAGTGTCCTTCGTCAGCAAAAAGTAATTCCTTAAATGGCTTGCTTGCGTTTTGCAAAGCGCTAATCATGCACTGGTGATTGATTGGATTGACATTATGGTCTAACATTCCCTGCACTAGCATCACTTCTCCCATCAAGTCTGGTACATACGTCACAGGTGACCGCATACGGTATTTGTGCGGCAACTGCTCTGGAGACCCTCCCATAGCAGTTTCAATAAAAGATTGAATGGTTGCATGTGTCGAAGCGTAATCTGCTTCAAGGTCACTCATGCCGTTGATAGAAATAGCTGCGCTAACAAGGTCTGGTGACACAAATGTTACTTGACACAAAGCAGAATACCCACCATAGGAATACCCCATCACTGCAATCCTGCCATGCCGCGCAATTCCCTGTTCAAGTAGGTACTGCATACCGAAGCGAATGTCTACTTGTTCCTGACCACCCCAGCCATCGGAATAAATAGCTTGTCGAAAGTGAGTTCCAAAACCGATACTACCTCGATAATTTGGCTCTAGGACATTAAAACCTGAATGAACAAGATATTGGACATGAAGATCAAAACGGTCTAGGGCAACTTCGTGTGGACCAGGGTGTACAAGTACGACTGTTCCCCGATTCCAGTGTGGATTGCGATAGAGAAAACCTTGAATAGGGGTATTATCTGAAGATACCCATGTGACCATTTCAGGGGTATATAATTGCTTGGCTGTATAATGCACCACTTGCCAGAATCCAGTTAAACTACCATGTGTTTCAACCCGTCCATCTTTGTCGAATTTAGCCCAAATAAGATCACTAGGTTGTTGTGCTGCATGGTGCATGACAATCCATTGCTCGAGGTTAGTATTGTATCCTGTAGGGATAACTGTGCCACTATCCGCTTTAACTTGTATAGACTCGAGAGTATCTGGGTGAATTAAGCAACATTGTGACTTGCCGTTATCAATTTCATTGATACATATCCAGTCTGTATTTACTGGGTTAAATGCAAATTCTACAAACCTACAAGGGTCATCTACCAACCAAATCAACTGTTTGGTGGTGACATCATATACACCTACTCGTTTATGTTGACCTTCTGGCGCATCTGCAACGATAACAAGCCGACGACCATCACGATGCCAATTAACTCGTACTAGCATATTACTTGGAAAAACCAAAAGTGCTGTGCTTTGTGCAGTAAAGGTATTTACTAACCAGATGGTAACCTCGTTTTCGTCATGCCCACGAGCCACGAAGCACAACCAGTACCCATCAAAACTCATATGAAAAATCAAGTGTTCAGCATATGGAAAAGAAAATAACTCTCGGATTTCGAGGGTCTCGAGGTTGCGGCATAAGCCTTTCACGCCACCAGTTTCAGGATCAAACGCTGTACAAAAAACACGTTGTGTTTTTGCATCAAAACTTGCCCACATTGGCTCGAGTGCTGGTGTGGCACTAAAGGCTTGGCGTAATTCAAGAGTCTCAGGATTAAGAATTAGAATATCATTGCACTCATCACCTGAATGTGCGCCAATGACGAGATGTTGTGCATCATTGGCGAAACCAAACAACCAATAATGACGCTGGTCGTCTGTAACACGATGTGATTGTTGAGCTTGCAAATCGGTCACATAGACATTTGTGTGTGCGTCTCGGTTCATCCAAATCCAAGCAGCGCGAAGACCATCTTGGGACACATGTGGGGCGAATAATTCTGGTGTTTGCAATAATGCTGCCAGATATTCGGGCTGTTGGTATGGCATATTCACGGTTTTGCCTCCTTATTTTTTTTCACTACAGGCGTAGAGAAAAGTAAGATAAATACAAGTGTTGCGCCAAAAATAATTCCAGCAATAAGTAAGAATGGCGATTGATACCCCCAGACTTGTGTCAGTGTGTTCAAACTTAATAATGCAGGTAATCCACCCAATGCAATAGCAACGTTTTGAAATGCAAAAACACGTCCCAAAAACTCATTTGGCACGTATTGTTGTACAAGTGTACTCGAGTAAATACCAATAATATCTAAAAGAATTCCACTCAATACCATGCCAGCAAGTTGAAGACTCAGTATTGATGTAGAACCAAAAATAATGAATGGCACGATAGTAAGGGCAAAACTACTAATTAAAATAGAGGTTGTGTAACGCTTCCAAGCATTTAGTTGTGGCACAATAAAAGCGCCTAAAAAACCACCAATGGTCAGGCTAGAGTACAGGAAACCGAGATCTGTTCCCTGACTTGATTGTTGGCTCATCAATGGCACAATTAGGACTTCAAAGGAGCGCCAAATCAATGAATTGACAAAAATGATACCAAAAACGAGCATCACTGTAGGGTACTGAACGATAATACTAGCCCCAGCTTTGAAGTCCGCGAACCAGTGCTGTGGTTTACGACTCACTTTTGGCACACTGATTCGCAAAGGCAGAATGGTAAAAAACGAAATAAGAAAACTTGCAGCATTCAGCACAAAAAGGACATCTGCACTGTAACGTGCATATAACAACGCCCCAAGTGTAGACCCAAGGGTCGCAGCGATTTTAGAGGCAAGACTCACAACAGTGTTAGCAGAGATTAAAGACTCTTTTTCAACAATTTGTGGCACCACACTGCCGACTGCCGGACCAAGTAATCCATCTAGTATTTGTAAAGTAAATGTCAACACATACACTAACAATAAAGTATCTGTATTAACAAAAACGAAACTAAGAGCAGTTAGTGCATTCAGCAGTTGCGTGACCAGCAATAATTTACGACGATCTACACGATCTACAACTACACCAAGGTACGGTTGGAACAGCAGGCGTGCCAGAGTACGCACAATCCACATCGTTGTCAGTGCAGTTACATCTTGGGTTTTAGCAAACAACAGCAAATTTAGCGCTAAGATATTAAAGCTATTCCCAACTGCTGAAGCTGCGTATCCTGCTAAGAATACCGCGAAGCGCGTATTTTGCAGTGCCGGAAATTGTTTAAGAATCCAATTCATTAAGTTTGTCTCCATTCAAAACTTAGACACGGCTGCTTCAATAATTATCTCGAGCGGGTAAACCCGTTTTGACTGTCGTTCACGAACACGCAATACATTGAATCCAGCAGTCTCGAGTTGTACTACATAGGCATCTTGAGTGAGGGGATAAATGGGTGGTTGAGCAATAATCCTGTGGCATTTTTGGGTGATTGGGTCAAAGATTTCATTGTGGACGGGTGGTTCAAAAAAACCGTCGGAATTTAATAAGCCCGCACACAAGAAGAAAACCCCATTGGGTTTGAGCGCCATTATGATATGTTTTAGATATGTCTGGCGTTCGGATTGATTTTGCAAAACATGAAAACAACCAATATCAATAGTTCGGAACGTTTTTGAAAAAGTGGAAGCCATCAATTAAGCTGTGAGTAT
>JAYWHB010000407.1:0-3397 GCA_043777915.1 Deinococcales bacterium | reverse complement strand
ATACGACAACGCTGTTTCTTTGGGTTCAATGAGTAAATCCTATGGACTGCCGGGCTTACGGCTTGGTTGGTTGGTCACTAAAAACCCTGCACTGCTCGAGAAATTTCTGCATTTTAAGTGGTACACCACCATTTGTTCCAGTGCGCCATCAGAATTTCTAAGCGAATTGGCACTGCGTCACCGTCACATTTTACTTGACCGTAACCGTAAGATTGTGCATCAAAACTTACCGCTACTTGAGGCTTTTTTAGAGCGACAAGCCCATCTTTTGACTTGGGTCAAACCCAATGCCAGTCCAATTGGTTTTCCCAAGGTACATGGCATCAAAAATGTTGAGGCATTTTGTCAAGAGATTGTTGAAAAAACAGGCGTGCTACTTCTGCCGGGCAGTGTATATGACCAACCAGACCATATCCGCATTGGTTATGGTCGTGCCAACATGCCCGAAGCGCTTGGCATTCTCGAGACCTATTTGGATGGTTTGAAATGAGGATTGTCTCAGCTAAAGAGATTCAAGCCGTGATGCAGCTTGCGGATTTAGCCACTCCGCTAGAAAATGCCTTCAAAGCCTATTCCAAAGGTGATACAAGCGGCTCACTTGGTTTTTTGCGCCCCAACGGTGGCGAAGTCCACATCAAAAGTGGATTTATACAAGGCAGCAAAATCTTTGCGGTTAAAGTTTCGACAGGATTTACGGCTAATGCCACACAGGGCTTAGCCATCTGGGATGGTCTGGTGATGGCATTTGATGCCAACACGGGCGTACCTGTGGCACTGATACAAGATGGTGGCTTACTGACCGATTGGCGCACTGCAATGGCTGGCGCAGTGGCAACTCGGGCTTTAGCTAAAAAAAGTGTTCAGACCATTGGCATGGTCGGCACTGGTATCCAAGGGTACTACCAACCTCTTGCTCACGCAGCAATACTCGAGTTTGACGAACTCCTGATTTGGGGACGAAACCCAGAAAAAACAAAGACCCTACTCGAAAAACTCGAACCTCAACTCGAGCATAAAAAGATTCGAGTATGCAGCAAACTCGAGGAGCTTGTACAACAAAGCGAGGTTCTAATCACTGCCACCAGCAGTTTCGAGCCACTGATTAAAAACTCTTGGGTGCAAGCTGGAACACACATCACGGCTATAGGCGCAGATGACGAACACAAACGTGAACTCGAGCTAAGTTTGATCGAACGAGCCGATTTAATTGTGGTGGACTCAAGAACAGCCAACCAGCAATACGGCGATTTTCAAGGTCTAAGCCTTAAAATGCTTGAACTGGGTGAAATTCTCGAGCAACCAGAACTAGGACGCAGTTCAGATTCGCAAGTCACCATTGCAAAACTGATTGGGCTTGGGGTGCAAGACCTTGCTGCTGTGGAAACGCTGCTCGAGAAAATATAGACTCACCGACTGATCGCATACAACAACAAACTACCTGCCACACCCAAATTCAGCGAATCAGTATTGGGCTGCATTGGAATTCGCACCAAATCATCACACAAATCACGCTGCACTTGACTTAAACCAGAACGTTCCTCACCAAGCATGATAAAAGCAGGTTGGGGATACGCAAACTCCCGAAAATTAACCAACCCATCTGGTGTAGCACCAATTGCCTTAAAGTCGTTCTGCTCGAGAAATTTTTTGAATTGCACTGGGCTGACTCGAACAAATTTTTGCTGATATATCCCACCCATCGAAGCCCGAATAGCCGCAGGCGCAAAAGGCTCGATACTCTGCTCGAGCAGAACAAAACCAGAGTTGCCCGAGGCATTGGCAGTGCGAATCAGTGTTCCAAAATTCCCAGCATTTTTTATCTGATGCAGCACAATCCAACTCGAGTCTGAGGCGTTGACAGCACTTAGGTTTTTAATTTGCTGCTGATAAATAGCTGCAATCCCAGAAGCGTGTTCGGTTTGACTAAAACGCCTAAATTCTTCGGGCGTGACCCGCAAAATTGGTGTGTCAGTTTGCCGCAAGTATTGGCGTACCGCACTGGATTTACACAAGATGTCACAGTGTAGAATCACTCGAGCCACAAATTGTTCTTGCGAAGCCCGAAGAAAATTACGAATGCCTTCAGCAAAAAATAAGCGTTTTTGATCCCGTGTGAGGCGGCTTTGTTGTAAATTCATAACCAAAGAAAAAATGGCTTTTTTGGTCATGCTCCTTTTGGTGACGCAATTAGATTTGACATGCGCTAAGCCTAAGTTTTGCAGTCTAAGATTACAAGATACGGCAAATGGCGTATGGCTCGAGACCATCTGATTTACCTCTGCTCGAGACCAAATTTACTTCTGCTCGAGGACACCTTTTTCTGGGGCTGCGCCTTCTAAACTAACCAAAAAATTAGAATAGGCTGGGAAAGTATCCAGCACCCAAGTCTGAAATGCCCTGTCTAAGTTAAAACCAGTTCCAATCGCAAAAACCACCAGCACCACACCAAAAACCCGTTGCACTTTACTTAAGTTATTCATTAGCCATCCCGCTCGAGTCAGTAATTTTCGTCCACCAAGCATCACGGCAAGCATTGGAATGGCAGTGCCTATCGAAAAACCAAGAGTGACAATAAAGGCTTGGGCAGTAACCGCATTCGATAATGCCAGCGTAATGACACTTGCCATGATTGGACCAACACACGGAGTCCAGAGCAGTCCTAGGGTTGCACCAACCACCATCCCACCCGCAAAGCCATCGTTTTTGCCTTGTCCAAGACTGCTCAGATTGCCCATTGCCTGACTCGAGAATCGCTCGTAAATGGTGTGTAATTGCGGTACGCACAGCACCAGCCCAAACATCAGGAGTAAACCGACACTGACCAAACGTAAAGCATCTGGTGAGACCCCAAGGGCTTGAACGATACCAGACAAAAACAAAGTAAAAACCGTGAACGAGGCAATAAACCCAGCGATAATGCCGTAAGGACGTGATTTCCCACCAATCGAACCAGACAGCAAAAACGGCAGTACCGGCAGCACGCACGGCGAAGCAACCGTTAAAATACCAGATAGAAATGCAAAAAAAGTTGTGGTTAGCATAAAACTCCAAAAAGAACGAAGGTTGGCTCGAGGAGGCGCAACCTTCGTTTGCTTAGATTACTTGGTTTTGGTGTTGACCAACAATTCGTCTATGCCGCCACCAGACCATTTTTTAAGTTCAACACCCTTAGCATCCACAAAAACAAAACTGTGTTGATAAGTGATTTTGTACTTGGTCTTCAGAGCGGTTTCGGTGTCATAGTCGGTCTTAAAAATCATCACATTCTCTGGGATTTTCTTTAGGTTCTCGTTAAAGTTCTTATCGGCAGCACGGCAGCTTGGACACCAACTGGCAGCAAAAAACAAGACTCGTTTTTGAGTGCTGGCTTTATCAAATGCCTCTTTGGTATAAGCAA
>JAYWHB010000406.1:0-9475 GCA_043777915.1 Deinococcales bacterium | reverse complement strand
CAACTCTGGCGTTTAAGAAAAAGTTATGCAGTCTACAGCGCTCTAAGTTTGATGATTCCGTTACTCAGTGGTACGGGCAGTTTATCACGCTATGCGTTAGCGATTTTTCCAATCGTGATGTTCACCCAAAAAGTGCCTTGGTGGGTTTTGGTGCTTTCTACTGGATTACTGCTTTTCTTAACCATGAAATTTGCAGTTTGGACTTTTGTGGCTTAATTAAGGACAAGGTTAAGGGCAAAAGTCTTTCAGTACGCATAGAATCGCAATCAGTCACCCCCTCTCCCGACTCGCTTAGGCTCGCCACCCTCCCCCAACCCGCTTCGCTGGGGGAGGGTTTGGGGTGTAGGGCTTGGCTTTTGTTTTCGTAAAAAGTTTTTAGAGACCGTATTTTTCAGTTTTTTAGTCTCGAATCTTAAGCAAAGAACAACCCGAACAACCCTCTCCCGCGCTTTTTGGCGGGATGAGGGTAACGAGCCTAGGCGAGTTGGGTGAGGGCTGGAACGTGGTATGGGCTACTACATTTTGAGCATTAGGTTTTGCTGTTCTGTACGGTAAATTTCCCTAACCTGATGCCTATGGGCGATAACAAGCATCGCTCAGCTATCTACGGATTTAATTAAATCCCAAATCCTTAATTAAGGACAAGGCTCAGTAAATCTTCAAGATGCTTAGCAATAATTGGTTTACTAAGAATAAGCACAGGGCATTCGGCTGTGCCAAGCAAAGGGGTTAAATCTTCTGGGAAGCCCGTTAAGGCGGCAATTGGTAATTGCGGCATGGTTTGGCGAACCTCGCGGATAAAGCCAATCCCATCATTTTTATTGGGCATTCGCACATCGCTGATGACCAAAGAAACCTGTTTTTTTCTAAGTAACGCCAAAGCATCTGTCGGGTTAGCGGCTTCCAAAACTTCACAATCAAGGCTGCGTAACTCATCGCGTAAAATCTCACGGATCATCGGGTCATCATCGGCAATCAAAATGCTGGCACGATAAGATGAACGCACAAACGTACCCCGTCCTTGTTCTCGAGAAATCAAGCCCTCAGACTCGAGAACCGACAAAGCATGACGAGCGGTTAATGGAGCAACCCCAAAGTGGCTGGCAATTTCTTTGTGGGGTGGGAGTTTTGTACCCACCGAAAGTGCGCCCGAACGAATTTTAGTTCTTAAATCCTCAACAACACGTCCAGCTTGTGTACCAAGTTGATAAATCATTATACTCCCGTATGTGCTAGCACCAAAATAAATTACCCTGCCTTGCTGAGGTATAGCTTAGGGTTTCCTGAAGGCTAGCTGAAGACAATTATAGGCATAAGTTAAGCCATTTAGCTAGTTATTCATTATAAACTCAAGTATAAATATACCCAAATATAGCCCTCATTTAAGCATTTATTTATGCTACAACAAAATCCCGCCAGAAGATTCTATTTGAGGCGATGTGCAAAATGACCATCGTAAAGAAAAAATAGTGCTAGCATCATCTTAGAAATTAAAAACGATTTCTCAAAGGCGTTGAAGCTCCTCTTGTAATGCGGGCACCTCGGAGGGGTGAAGCCAGTGGTGCGACCGATTGAACCAAAGTAAAGCTCTGGCTTATTTCTGGCAGGTAAAAGGTCGAGGTGGCTGTTTCAGGGTTTCATTCATGTAAGGAGGTTTGTGATGTTTTCCAAGTTTTTTGTACTGGTTTTCGGTGCGTTTTTGGTAGCTTGTGGTTCAACCTCGACCAATCTCGTCAATCAACCATTCAACTTACCGCTTGAGGTCAATCAAGGAGTACGCGGAGTCAGTGCTACGATTGAATATCAACCGCAAGATTATCAATTTATTCAACTCGAAAAAAACAGTGGCTTAATCAGTGCCATTCATGAAGCCCGCCTCGGTCTGATTAAAGTCAGTTTACTGGCATCAGGTGATGTTCAAGGTCAGCTTGGTCAACTGCGTTTCAAATCGCTTCGAGCCTCGAGTCAGTTGCCAAAAATTCAACGGCTCGAGGTGGTCACCTCCGATAAAAAAACCATTGTCTTGATTCAGCCAGCCAACCGTGGTTTACGTCCTCAGAGTGTGGCTATTTCAAATCAGGTCGAAGCCCAATACGGTCAGTTTCCACTTGGCGATACAGACCAGTCGGTATCTGTCAATATCACCGATGCCGTCAATGCCTTAAATATGGATGTTGGTTTACTTATTCCGACTGCAATCGAAGGTTATCTGGCAGACATCAATGGTGATGGCGAAGTTTCGACCTTAGATGCTGTCCTTATTTTAGATAAAGCGGTCAACCCAAACTTAGCAACCCAACCGATTGTCAATCTTATTTTTCAAAATGCAACCGTTCAAGCAGGTGGAACATGGTTGGTTTTATTTGGAAACGCAGGAAACCAAGCCTTGCCCAGTATCACTTCCACCCTACCAGCCGATGTGACAATTTCAGAATTGCCCGGGCTGGCTAATCAAAATAAAGTTTTCCAGTTCGTTTTTGCCCAAAATGCTTTATCAAATTCTGTGACCTTTGAAATTGTGGGTTTCCCCGATGTTACCCTTTTCTATACTATCCATGATTCAATTGCACCCGATATTGAATTTGATATTTCTTCAAGAACCATGACCACAAGCGACCAGCTTTACCTTGATTTTGCAGTTACAGATAATATCCAAGTGCAGACAGTTCGCCTCTTTAATTCAATGGATATTCTTCAAACCTTCATCATTAATAACCCATATCAGTATGTCTTTGTAGCCAATCCAAGAAAAAATGGCACCTACTTACTGCGCGTCGAAGCCCGTGATATTCATAATAATGTCAGTGCTTCAGGAGAAAAAACAGTCATCGTTGATATTCCAGCCTTTATTGTTAGCCAAAATAACTGCTCGAGTGTGGCTATTGGCGATACTTGCAGTGCCACAATCCGAAAAATTGGTTCATCGCCAGCTTGGAAGGGTTTTGGTTTTGAAATCCAAACCACAGGTTTTAACCTCAGTGCAATCAATGCCAATACTTGTTTAAGCAGTTATGCAAGTCTCAGCCCTCAAGTTTACCGCATCGGGGCGATATGTGACACCACAAGCAGTGGCGAACAAGATGTAGTGACCTTACAACTGACCCGTACTGCTGTCGGTGTGACCAGCTTTACGACCCAGAATGTGATGCTTGCCACGGATACCATCCCCGCCATTACCCTGCCAATTGAAGGTGACAGCGTTAGTGTTCCCTAAACCCAAAACAGCCCCTCGAGAAACTCGAGGGGCTGTTTACCAGAGGTGACTCGTCATGAATTTTCAGTCTTACGCTTTTATTTTTGTCTTTTTGCCACTTTTTTTGCTGGCATATTTTCTTTGTCCAAAACAAAAGCGTTTTTTGCCATTACTTTTTTCAAGCTGGGTTTTTTATGGTTTGCTCGAGTTTCGCGCCCTGCTGTTGTTGTGGCTAATTATTTTGATTGCTTTTATCGTCGGTCAAATTCTACACAAAACCACCCATCGGCGCGGTTGGTTTTTTCTTGGGTTAGGACTAAATTTAGCCATTTTATTTTACTTTAAGTACACCACTTTTGGCTTAACAAGCCTCAATCAACTTTTGGGTACAAATTTATCTATTGGGCAAACACTCTTACCAATAGGACTCAGTTTTTATGTCTTTAATGCGATTGCTTACCTCTCCGATGTCTACCGAGGGCAAACCAGTCCGGCTCAAGATTTTTGGACATTTGCGACCGCCATGTCTTTTTTTGCCTCGCTTTTGAATGGTCCATTGTTGCGTTACTCGAGTCTTGCGCCGCAACTTGTTGCCCCTTGTTCAAACCAGACGGATTTTTCCAAAGGGGCATTGCGTTTTATGGCTGGGTTTTGCAAAAAAGTCTTGATTGCCGATGCTTTTGCTCCCTTGGTACATCAATGCTTTAGTTTAACCAGCAGCAGCAGCGATATTTGGTTTGGAGCAGTTTTATACAGTTTGCAATTGTATTTTGACTTTTCTGGCTACAGTGATATGGCAATTGGGGTGGCTTTGATGCTTGGTATTCGTTTACCAGAAAATTTTAATTATCCTTATTGTGCCACCAGCCTGACCGAATTTTGGCAGCGTTGGCATATGAGCTTGTCGGGGTTTTTGAAACAGTATGTCTATATTCCGCTTGGTGGAAATCGGCATGGTGAGTGGCGTACATATTTGCACTTACTCTTGACCATGCTACTCGGGGGTTTATGGCATGGGGCAAATTGGACATTTGTGGCTTGGGGTGCTTGGAACGGGGCTTTTTTGATGCTCGAGCGATGGTTAAAACAGCGTTTTCAACGTCCATCTCCGCCGATTTGGTACGCCCTACCAAAAACCTTTTTAATTGTCATTTTAGGGCGTTTATTTTTTATCTCCCCCGACCTGAGTACAGCATTTTCTCATTTCGCGGCGCTTTTTGGGTCGCGTGGATGGCACTTAAGCCAAAATGTAACCCTTTTGGCAACTCCTGAACGTCTAATCCTGATGCTTGTGGCAGTGATTTTATGCTTTCCCTTACGGCTCGAGTTATCGCGTTATCAAGGTTTATTGTTGCCTTTATTCTGGATAGCTATTTTATTTGTTGCGGCTCGAGAAGCTGTGCCTTTTTTGTATTTTCGATTCTAAGTGAGGTTTATGATGATTAGCCAAACACGAGTACACCCAAAAACAACTTTTTCTATACCTTGGTTTGTACTTGGCTTTATAATCACAATTGGGCTGGGCTTTGTTTTGGTATTGCTGGCATTACCTGCCATTTGGTCTGGAAATGGCAATCTTCAGGCTCGAGTGGCACAAGGGCTACCGCTTAGCCGAATCGCCGTTGGTTTGGTGAATGCCTTTCGTTACCGCTTTTTAGCCACCGCCGATGACCAAGTGTATTTGGGTAAAGCTGGCTGGCTTTATCTTCATCAAGAACTGCACCGACCAACTGATGCCGAAAATGCCATGCAGACTCGGGCTAAAGCGGTCATTGCATTAGCGGATGCGCTTAAAACTCGGGGGGTGCATTTATTGCTGGCGGTTGTGCCAAATAAAGCCCGAATTCATCCAGCTTATTTAGGGGGCGCAAAAATTCCACTCGAGGATGGATATAGCCAATGGCTCAATTTAATGCAGACGGGTGGGGTAGCGACAGTCGCACTGGACACAGCTTTATTAAATGCGGCTCAAAACCAGTCGGTCTTTCTAAAAACCGATACCCATTGGAATACGGTTGGGGCAAAAATTGCCGCCCAGACAATATCAGCCGCCTTGTCTGATTTTAGTTTGACTCGAGCCGCATTTGTCACAAGCAAAGCAACCAAAACAAAAGAACACACAGGTGATTTGATACATTTAATGGGGCTTGAAGGGTTTTCACCGCCTTTGCGCCCAGACAGTGAAATTGAATTGGTTGAACAAACCCAAAATACCAAAGTGGCAAATCTAGGTTTATTGGGTGCGCCACAAGCCGAAGTGGTTCTGGTTGGGACTTCGTACTCCCTAAGAAGCAATTTTTCTGGGGCGCTTAAACAGGCTCTTGGCGCGGATGTCCTCAACCTTGCCAAAGAAGGCTCGGGGTTTGAGCGTAGCATGGCTGCTTTCTTAAAAGACCCAATGTTACAAGAAGCCCCACCTAAAGTATTAATTTGGGAATTCAGTGAGCGATTTTTGTATTTACCAGTCAGCAGTCCATTACCCGTTACGCCATAAAGGAGGCTTATGAAAAATGTAGTATTGATGATGGTTGTTTTAGGTTGTGTAGCCACTGCTACCCCGCTTTATGCCCCTACTCCACCACCAGATTCGGCATTTGTGCGTTTAGTCAATGCAAGTACGATTGCGACAAAGTTGGGCATTGGACAAAAAGTTATGTCGTTTCAGTCCCAAGAAAGCAGTGCCTATCAGGTTTTCAAAGAAGGGGCTTATACCCTGTCTGGAGGAACAGCCACTCAACTGTCTGGAGGGACAGCCACATCTATTCGACTCGAGGCTGGGAATTTTTACACCGCTATTCTATTATCTGGAAAATGGTGGATTAACACTGACCGTACCAACTCGAGTTTAACCCAAGCCCGAATTGCTGTGTATAACGCTTCAAGTTTAACGGTTTCGGTAAAAACAGCCGATGGCAAACTGGCACTTTGGGAAAAACTTGCAGCCAAGCAGTACCAAATGCGTCCCGTCAATGCAGTCAAAGTTCGCTTGGCTGTTTTTGTAGGCAGTAAAATCTTGGCTTTACCTGAAACTGAACTCGAGCCAAACACGGCATACAGTATTTTTATTTTTGGAGATGCCAAAACCCAACAAGCGATTTGGCGGCTTAACCGCACGGAGGCTTTATGAAACGGGCTTTATTGATTTTGCTGCTTGGTGGACTAGCGCTGGCTGGTTCTTTTGGTTTATTCCTCGAGACAGGAGTGACCCAAGGTAAAAATGGTTGGTTGTTTCATATTGCCGAATTCGGGGCTTACACTGCCGAACAGCCCCAAGACATCGAAGATAAATTGCGCTTTATTGGTGCAACCAGCCAATTACTGAAAAAAAAGGGGATAACATTGGTGGTCGCCCTCGTACCCGCCAAAATTCATTTGTACCAAGCACAGCTTCCCGACGATTTGCCCCTGACTGAAACGATGAAAAATCGCTATCAAAGGGCTTTGAGTTCTTTAAGCAGCAATGGCGTGATTGCCGTGGATTTACTGACACCCATGCGCCAAGGGCAGCTATCTAAAGACGAAGCAAATTTTCCGGTTTATCAAAAACTAGATCATCATTTCTCGAGCCGTGGCGCGTTAATTGCGGCTAAAGCGGTGGCTGATAAGGTGCGTCAGGTAATTAAAATAGGCGACTTGCCAAAGGCAAAATTTAGTCTCAATGCTAAGCCCCAAGAATTTTATGAGGAATCCAGTCTGTTGCAGCGTTTACCTCAGTCTGAACAGACTAAATACCCCAAAGAAGCCTTTATTCCCTATGAACTTGTTCGCGCCTCGGGTGGCTTACTGCAAATTTCCGACCCAGCCGTGGTTCTGGTTGGTTCTTCGGCTTCCAAAGGTGGACGAATGTGGCCCTTTGAGTACGGCATTCCTTATTATTTAGGGGTTGAAGTTGCCAATGCCGCCCAAATTGGTCGCGGACCTTGGCTACCACTCGAGGATTATTTAACCAACCCAATGTATCAGCTAAAACCACCCAAAGTGATTATTTGGCAACTCTGGGAGTCGTTTTTACTTGATGTTGACCAAGCCAACTTGCCAGAAGACTGGGCAGCTAAACTCGGTGCATTGATTGAAGATGGAAGTTCATTGCCAAACCTTACTTTACCTAAGACCAACTCAACTGCCCAAGAAATCACGCTGCCCACAGAGACACTACCCACAGATTCGCTTTTGCTCGAGGTCAGTAGCCCAAAGCTGGAACGAATTAAACTCGAGGTGATTGGTCTAAAAAGCCGTTTGACAATGACTTTGCGGCTGGGTGATGTCGGTCAAAAATACCGACTAAAAGTTCCACTGGCGCTTGATGCAGATTCGCCCAAGCTGGTGCGCTTATTAGCCGATTCAAAAAATCTTAAAGTTTACCGGGTGCAACGTTATGGGCTATCGCTAACCATGTCGGCTTTGCTCGAGCCAAAGGGGGTACAAAATTTATTGCAACGAACCGACCGCTTGCAGCTTCTTGGTTTTGCGGATTTAGAAGCCAACGGTATCCGTTGGGCAATGGGTTCGCAAACCAGTGTTGGTTTTTGGAGTCTAAATGCAAAAACAGTCATGCTCGATTTAGATGTCTTTAATCCAATAGAAAACCAAGAAGTCAGATGGTTTTTGAACGACCAACCACTCGAGCTTTGGCAGGGCTTAAAAGCCGAGGAAATTCGCCAACGGCAAATCATCTTGACCCCTCTGCGTGGCAAAAATACCTTACGGATGCAGGTTAAATTTTTTAATGGGAGCGGCAGTGATTTTGCCAAAGGAGAGGCTCGAGGCTTATCGGTGATGTTTAATCGTTTTCAGTTGATATTCTAATATGATAGGCGCGAGGAATCTTTTTCATGTTGCAGCGCCAATTGACCAGAATTATCGTTTACCGAGTTATAATTGCACTGGCTGTGATGGCTTTGGCAATAATTATTATCTGGTTTTTGACCCCCCGCTTTACTCGAGCCGCTCAAGCAGAACAAGCCCTAGCCAGCCTAAAAATAAAACAGACTGCTTCTGGGGTTTGGCGTTGGCAACAAAGTCAAACCCCAATGCCGCGCCGCCTCGAGTCTATACGCCGCGAAGAAATCACCAATCATTATCAATCGGCTTTGAACGAAATTGGCTATGCGACACAGAGTAGCGACCCAAGCGGTTTAAGAACTTATTTTGAAGAATCAGCCCTTGAGGATGCTTTGCTGGCGGCTGGTTCGGTTTCGCTACAAGCCAATTGGGGGCATGATTTGCGCTTGCGGTTTTACGCCCCAGATGGGGCAACCGTGGCTTTTACCGATTCGGCTTGGGTCGGTTTTATCTGGCAGGATAATTTTGAAATTCGTTATCAAGTGATGGATGTGGTGATGCGTTTATCCGATGGTAATTGGCGAATCGTTCATTGGCGAATTTTGCAACGTTCAATCCCAAAACTCGAGCGAAATTCGCTGCTGTCCCCAAACGCTTTGTCTGGTTTGCGGGGGGTCAATTATGTTGGGCGATTGCACCCATTTGGGGCTTTTTGGGACAATTGGAATGCCGAAGATGTGCGCTCGAGTTTTCGTTTGGCAAAAGCCATTAAATTGCCAGTGATTCGTTTTTTTATACCCTATCCAACACCAGAGTCCGTTTATGTACACCTGCCCGAAATGCTAGCCATTGCCAAGAGTCTTGGAATTCGCCTGATGCCAACCTTACTGGATTCTTACACAGACTATCGGCTCGAGGATTTACCAAATATACACGCTTCGATAGAGCGGCTTTTACCGATGTTGCGCGATTTGAGCATTTTTGCCATAGACCTCAAAAACGAAGCCGAACGCGATGCCCCTAAAGCCTCTTGGCGTAATATCCGTGGGGTTTTGGGTTACTTAGCCATTTGGTTACAGCAAAAAACAAAAAAGCCAATCACGGCTGGTTTATCCGACCCAGACGTGATTTTAGCACGCAGCTTAGATTTTGTGACAGTTCATCATTATGGTTCTTTGGCTCAACTCGAGACTCGATTGATAGCCGCTAAAACAACTGGTAAACCTGTACTTTTACAAGAATTTGGTTTTCATACCCAAATCAATAAGCTCCCAGACCCACATACCGAAGCTGAACAAGCCGAGTTTTTTAGTAAAGTTCTAGCCCTTTGTCGGCAACAAGGCGTTGGTTGGATGGCTTGGAATCTACATGATTTTACGGCGGGTTCTATGCCCAATAATCGTGTCGTAGAGAGATTTTTAGGCTTGGTTCGCGCCAACGGTTCGCTCAAACCTTCGGTTTCGGTCTTGCTTGGTAATCCACCAGAAACGGTATCTTGGT